>NZ_JBFUIU010000044.1:0-25296 GCF_056401695.1 Variovorax sp. P4_D9 | reverse complement strand
CCCGAGAACATCACCAGCACGGTCACGCCGGCCATCAGGGCCCCGGCCGGCAGCCAGCGCAGCAGCAGTGCACCGGCGGCCGCGCCGCCGAGCGCGCCGGCGAGCAAAGGGATGCAGCGCAGAGCCAGGGCCGGCTCGCGCCGCAGCGGTCCCAGTGCCACCAGGGCCGGCAAGGCGAAGCCCAGCGACGCCGCGGCGATGGCCTGCGGCAGCGGCACGCCGCCCAGCTTGCTCAGCACCGGCACCAGCAGCACACCCCCGATGCCGCTGGCGCCAATCAGCCCGCCGGCCAGCAGCACGGCCGGCAGCACGATCCAGGCACCGGCCATCGTCATCAGCATCGGGGGCCTTCGTGCCTACTCGGCCTTGATGTTGGCGGCCTGCACCACGGCGCCGATCGCCTTGCGTTCCTTCGCCAGGTAGTCGGCGAAGGCGGGGCCGGAGATCAGCTGCGGCGTGACCGCGACCTCACCCAGCTTGCGGGCGATCTCCGGGTCCTTGAGCGCGGTGTCGAGCGCGGCCACCCAGGCCGCCGTCACGGCGGCCGGGGTGCCGGCGGGCGCCAGCACGCCGAGCCACGAGTCCATCTCGAGGCCCTTCAGTTCGGGTGTTTCGGCCAGCGCGGGAATCGTCAGTGCGCTGGGCGAACGGGCCAGCGAGGTGACGCCGAAGGCCTTGACCTTGCCGTCCTTGATGAAGGCCTGCGCCAGCGTCAGCGGCAGCACGGCCAGGTCGACCTGCCCGCCCGCGACATCGGTCAGCACCTGCGGACCCGACTTGTAGGGCACGTGCACGATATCGATGCCGGCGCGCTGCTTGAACATCTCGGCCGTGATGTGCAGCGAGGTGCCGACGCCGTCGGTGCCGAAGTTGAGCTTGCCGGGCTGCGCCTTGGCGAGCTGGATCAGTTCGGCCGCGTTGCGCGCCGGCAGCGCCGGCTTGCCGATCAGCACGAAGGGCGAGGTGCCGACGGTCGCCACCGGCACGAAGTCCTTGAAGGTGTCGTAGCGCACGGCCGAGGGCGCCACCAGCGGCGCGACGTTCAACGGGCTGGCGACCGCGAACAGCAGCGTATAGCCGTCGGCCGGCGACCGCGCCACCTTCTGGGTGCCGATGGTGCCGGCCGCACCGGCCACGTTGTCGATCACCACCGGCTGCTTGAGCAGCTCGCCGACCTTCGTCGTGATCAGGCGCGCGGTGGCGTCGACGCCGCCGCCGGCCGAGAACGGCACAATCAGCGAGATCGGCTTGTTCGGATAGCCCTGGGCCTGGACGGCACCGAAGGCGGCGCCCAGCGCGAGCGCGGTGGTGAGGGAGCGGAAGAAGCTTCGGGTTGCGGACATGTCGTTTCCTCGGTCGATGAATGAACGGAAAGAAAAGCACCCTGACGGTGCGAGATCATACTTGTTATGACAAGTTATAACAAGCCATGCAAACTGCATGCCAACCTGTGTCCTGGATTCCTTGATGCCTGAACTTCCGCAATCGCTGCATGCCCGGCTGCGCGACGCGCTGCGCGCGCGCATCCTCGACGGCCGCCTCCTGCCGGGGGCCAAGCTGCCCTCCGAAGCCGAGCTGACGGCCGAGCACGGCGTGAGCCGGATCACGGTCCGGCAGGCCCTCGGCGCCCTCCAGGCCGAGGGCCTGATCGTCAAGCTGCACGGAAAAGGTGCCTTCGTGTCCCATCCGAAGGCGGCCCAGAGCCTCAACCGCCTGCAAGGCCTGAACGAGGCGCTGGCGCTGGAGCAGCACGCGGTCAGCAGCAAGCGGCTGGCCTGGCGCGAAGTCAAGGCGCCGTCCGCCGTCGCGCGCCAGTTGCAGCTCGCGCCGGGCGAGAGCGTGTACCACCTGCAGACGCTGCGCTACCTGGACCGCGAGCCGCTGTCGGTCAACAGCTCGTACCTGCCCCGCTTCCTCGGCGAGAAGCTGGCGCGGGTGGACTTCTCGCAGCGCGACCTGATCGATGTCTTCGAGCACGAAGGCGGCCTGAAGATCGGCGAGGCCCAGCTCGAGATCGGCGCCGGCCTGGCGCGCCCGCAGGAGGCCAAGCTGCTGCAACTCGCGCCCGGCGCGCCTGTGCTGCAGGTCGAGCGGCTGCTGCACCTCGCGGGCGGCGGGCCGGTCCATGTCGAGACCGCGGTGTACCGCGCCGACACCTTCCGCTACAAGCTCAACCTGCGGCGCTGAAGACCCGGCAGACCGTGGCGAGCGCTAAGGCAGGTTCTCGCGAAAGATCACCTGGCTGCGCGTCGCCTCCACGCCGGACAAGGTGTCGCGCCTGTCGCGAAGGTTAGCGAAGATCCGCACGCAGTTCATCAGCGTCGCCTGCGGGCTCTGCGTGATCACCGCGTCCATGGTGCCGTCGATCAGCAGCCCGCGGGTGTCGGGCGTGAGGCCGTGCCCGACGAAGACCACCTTGCCGACACGACCAGCCTCCTTCAATGCCCGCGCGACGCCGTCGGCGGCGCCGCCGATGTTGTAGATGCCGGCCAGATCGGGATGCTGGTCGAGCAGCACGCGGGTCTGGCGATAGTTCTTGTGCGTGTCGTCATGGCCTTCGCGCAGGCCCACCACGTCGAGCGAATTGAACATCTCCTCGATAACGTGCAGGAAGCCGGCCTCGCGCTCCTGGTGCGCGGCATAACTCAGGCTGCCGGCGATCAGCGCCACCTTGGCGCGCCGGCTGCCGATGAAGCGGCCGATCAGGTAGCCCGCGGTGCGGCCGGCGGCCCTGTTGTCCAGCCCGATGTAGGCGGCGCGCTGCGAATTGGCCAGGTCGGAGATCACGGTGAGCACCGGCACGCCGCGCGCCGCCAGCGTGGCCACGGCTTCGCGCACCGCCGGGTGCTCGAGAGCCATCGTGACCAGGCCGTCGCTGCGCCGGCCATGCCGCAGCAGGGCGGCGGCCAGCACCTGCGGGTCGAAGCTCTCGACCAGTTCGGTCCGGCACTTGACGTTGAAGGGGGCCCATTGCTCGTGCGAATAGCCGACCATGTCGCCGAGCATGCTAATGAAGCGGCTGGTGCCCTTCGGCAGCAGGAAGGTGATGCGCAGCGGCGGCGGTGCGAGCCGGGCGTAGAGGTCGCCCTCGGGCAGATAGGCGAGTTCGGCCGCGGCCTTGAGCACCCGCTGCACGGTGGCCTGCCGGACGCCGAGACGCTGGTGAAGCACACGGTCGACGGTGGCGGTGGAGACGCCGGCGCGCAGCGCCACGTCGCTCACGCCGGGCAGCGAGCGCGCCATGCGGCCTCCTTCCGCCGGTCTTTCGGCGCCGCGGCAGTTCGATCAAATTCCATCAGAAATTCGGCTTCGTCGATCAAGGCGCCGAGCCTATCGTAGTTGCATTCCCGGCGCCAGGGCCGCGGATGACGACACAGGAAGAAGACATGGAGACAACGGAAAGAAGGCTCGAGGGCCGGGTCGCGATGGTGTTCGGCGCCGGCTCGATCGGCGACGGCTGGGGCAACGGCAAGGCGGCGGCAGTGGCCTATGCGCGCCACGGCGCGCGCGTGGTGGCGGTCGACCTCGAGCCCGAGGCGGCGGCCGTGACGCGGGACCTGATCCGCGCCGAGGGCCGCGACGCCATCTCGGTCGCTGCCGACGTGACGCGGTTGGCCGAAGTGCAGAACGCGGTGGACCGGGCCATCGCGCACTACGGCCGCATCGACGTGCTGCACAACAACGTCGGCATCACCTCCCAGGGCGGCCCGGTGGAAACCAGCGAGGACACCTGGGACCGCGTGATGGCGGTCAACGTCAAGAGCATGTTCCTGACCTGCAAGTGCGTGCTGCCGCTGATGGAGGCGCAGCAGGCCGGTGCCATCGTCAACATCGGCGCGCTCGGCGGCGTGCGCTGGACCGGCTACGCCTACTGCGCCTATGCGGCTTCGAAGGGCGCGGTCAATTCGCTCACGCAGAGCATCGCGCTGCAGTACGCGGCCAAGGGCATTCGCGCCAACTGCATCCTGCCCGGCGTGATGGACACGCCCCACATCTATGCCCAGATCGCGGGCTTCTACGCCAGCACCGACGAGATGGTGGCGGCCCGCAACCGCCTGTCGCCCACCGGCCGGATGGGCGACGGCTGGGACGTGGCCAACGCCGCCGTCTTCCTCGCCTCCGACGAGGCGCGCTACATCAATGGCGTGGAACTGCTGGTGGACGGCGGCCTGCACGCACGCTGCAACTGAGCCCTAGCGGCCGAGGGTTCTCACACACATCAAAATCCATCAGATTGCCGATTTGCGCGCCGGGCCCGCGACCCCTATGGTTCCGTCCGGGCGCAGCAAAGTCGGCTTTGGCGTCGCGCCACGAATACCAAACCAGGAGACAAGCCATGGACCATCCGATTTCCCGCACCCGCCGCGGCATTCTGCGCACCCTCTCAGTGCTGCCCGCCGCAGGCATCGCGAGCGCCTTCCCCCGCCTGGCGCAGGCGGCGGCGCCCGAGTTCGTCTTCAAGTACGGCAACAACCTGCCAGTCACGCATCCGCTGAACATCCGCGGCCAGGAAGCCGCCGCGCGAATCCTGGCCGAAAGCAATGGACGGCTGGAGGTCAAGGTCTTCCCCAACAACCAGCTTGGGGGCGACACCGACATGCTGGCCCAGGTGCGCAGCGGCGGCCTCGAGATCTTCAACCCCGGCACGATGGTCATCGCCACCCTGGCGCCGATCAGCGCGATCACCGCGGTCGGCTTCGCCTTCTCTAACTATGACCAGGTCTGGGGCGCGGTCGACGGCAAGCTGGGCGACAGCATCCGCGGCGCCTTCGCCAAGGCCGGGCTCCACACCTTCGAGCGCATGTGGGACAACGGCTTCCGCCAGGTCACGACCAGCACGCGGCCGGTGGCCACGGCAGCCGACCTGGGCGGCATGAAGATCCGCGTGCCGGTGAGCCCGATGGGCATCTCGATGTTCAAGTCGCTGTCGGCTTCGCCCACCAGCCTGCAGTTCAGCGAGGTCTATTCCGCGCTCCAGACTCGCGTGGTCGACGCCCAGGAGAACCCGCTGGCGATCGTGCAGACCGCCAAGCTCTACGAGGTGCAGAAGTACTGCTCCATCACCAACCACAGCTGGGACGGCTACCACATCGTGGTCAACGGCCGCGCCTGGCGCAGCCTGCCGGACGACCTGAAGACGATCATGGCCCGCGCCTTCAACGAGGCCGGGCTGCTGCAGCGCGACGACCTGCGCAAGCTCGACAAGACGCTGCAGGGCGACCTGGCCGCCAAGGGACTGGCCTTCAACAACGCCGATCCGCAGACCTTCCGCGAACAGCTGCGCAAGGCCGGCTACTACACCGAATGGAAGGGCAAGTTCGGCGACGAGGCCTGGGCGCTGCTCGAGTCATCGGTCGGCAAGGTGTCCTGATGCACGCCGGCGTGGTGGGGCTTCCCGCACAGGTGCCGGCGCGCGGGTGGCGATCGGCACTGGGTCCGCTGGACCACGGACTGGGCCTGATGGTCGAGACGCTGGCCGGCGCGCTGGTGCTGGCGGAAGTGGCCCTGCTGCTCTCCGGCGTGATCGCGCGCTATGTCTTCCATGCGCCGCTGGTATGGTCCGACGAGCTCGCCTCGATCCTGTTCCTCTGGCTGTCGATGCTGGGCGCCGTGGTGGCGCTGCGGCGCGGCGAGCACATGCGCATGACCGCCTTCGTCGCCAAGGCTTCGCCGGGCGCCCGGGCTTTCCTCGATGTCTTCGCGGTCGCGGCCGCGCTGGCGTTCCTGCTGCTGATCGCGCATCCGGCCTACGAGTACGCCTCCGAGGAGGCGGTCATCGTCACGCCGGCCCTGGAGATCAGCAACGCCTGGCGCGCCTTCGCGCTGCCGGTGGGCACGGTGCTGATGGCACTGATCTGCGTGCTCCGGCTGCTGCGCTTCGACAGCGGACGCACGGCAGTGCTCGCGCTGTGCTCGATGGCGGCACTGGTGCTCCTGCTCTGGCTCGCCGGTCCGCTGCTGATGCCGCTCGGCAAGCTCAATCTCGTGATCTTCTTCGTCGGCATCGTCGGCGCCTGCGTCTTCGCGGGCGTGCCGATCGCGTTCTCGTTCGCCCTGGCCACCTTCGGCTTCCTGGCGCTGACCACGCGCACGCCGATGCCGGTGATGGTCGGCCGCATGGACGAGGGCATGTCGCACCTGATCCTGCTGGCGATCCCGCTGTTCGTCTTTCTCGGGCTGCTGATCGAGATGACCGGCATGGCGCGTGCGATGGTCCAGTTCCTGGCGAGCATGCTCGGCCATGTGAAGGGCGGGCTGAGCTACGTGCTGATCGGCGCGATGTACCTGGTGTCGGGCATCTCGGGCTCCAAGGCGGYCGACATGGCGGCCATCGCGCCGGTGCTGTTCCCGGAAATGAAGAAGCGCGGCGCCAAGCCGGGCGACCTGGTGGCGCTGCTGGCGACCACCGGCGCACAGACCGAGACCATTCCGCCCTCGATCGTGCTGATCACGATCGGCTCGGTCACCGGCGTGTCGATCGCAGCGCTCTTCACCGGCGGCCTGCTGCCCGGGGTGGTGCTGGGCCTGGCGCTGTGCGCCGTGGTCTGGTGGCGCTACCGCGACGAGGACCTGAGCCTCGTGGAGCGCCATTCCCTGCATTCGGTCGGCCGCGCCTTCGCGATCGCGCTGCCGGCGGTGGCCCTGCCCTTCGTGATCCGCGCCGCGGTGGTCGAGGGCGTCGCGACCGCCACCGAGGTGTCGACCATCGGCATCGCCTACTCGGCGCTGGCCGGGATCCTGATCTACCGCCAGTTCGACCTCCGGCGGCTGCCGCGCATGCTGGTGGAGACCGCGACGCTGTCGGGCGCCATCGTCTTCATCATCGGCGCGGCGACCGCAATGGCCTGGGGCCTGACGCAGTCGGGCTTCGCTCAGGACCTGGCACAGGCGGTGGCAGCGCTGCCTGGCGGACGCTTCGCCTTCATCGTCGTGTCGCTGGTCGCCTTCGTGGTGCTGGGCAGCGTGCTCGAGGGGATTCCCGCGATCGTGCTGTTCGGCCCGCTGATGTTCCCGATCGCACGCGCGGTCGGCGTGCACGAGGTGCAGTACGCCATGATCGTCGTGCTGGCCATGGGCGTCGGCCTGTTCGCGCCGCCCTTCGGCGTCGGCTACTACGCGGCCTGCGCGATCGGCAAGGTGGATCCGGTCGAAGGCATCCGCCCGATCTGGGGCTACATGGCGGCGCTCGTCGTCGGCCTGCTGCTGGTCGCGGCCGTGCCCTGGATCTCCATCGGTTTCCTCAAGACCTGACGGCCCCCTGGCCGTCCCCCATTTCTTTTCCGGAGCAACAGACCATGAGCCGCTTTCTCGGCCAGATTCGCCAATTGGGCTATGTGGTGCACGACATCGAAGCCGCGATGGACCAATGGAGCCGCACGCTCGGCGTCGGGCCCTGGTTCTACAACCCGAAGGTGCCGATCGAGAACTACCGCTACCGGGGCGAGGCGCATGCGCCGCACAACTCGGTGGCGCTGGCCAACTCGGGCTTCGTGCAGGTGGAACTGATCCAGACCCGCAACGATGTGCCGTCGATGTACCGCGACTTCCTGCAGGCCGGCCGCACCGGGCTGCAGCACGTGGCCTACTGGACCGCGCACTACGACGACGACCTGGCGCGGCTGCGGGCGCAGGGCTTCGCCCCGGTGATGAGCGGCGAGGTGGGCGCGCAGGGCCGCTTCGTCTACTTCGACACCGAGTTCCATCCCGGCACCGTCATCGAACTGTCGGAGGTGGCCGGCCCGAAGGGCCGGATGTTCGACATGATTCGCCGCGCCTCCGAAGACTGGGACGGCCAGGACCCAGTGCGGCCCTTTCCCGACCTGACCCAGCTGTGAGCGGCGGCCACGAAGCGAGCGGCGATCGCCTGCGGGCGCGCTACCTGATCGAGACCCCGCTCGATCCGGCGGCCGTGGCCGAGGTCATGGCGGGCGAGCAGTCCTGCGGCACCTTCGCCCGCGTCGAAGGCGAGACCGATGCGCTGCGGCTGCGGGCCCGCGCCGCCGTGCTGGCGATCGAGGAACTCGAGCCGGTGCAGGCACCGAGCCTGCCCAACGCCTGGCTGTCGCGCAAGCAACGCGGCGGACCCTGGCGGCGGGCCCACATCGACATCTCCTTCCCGATCGCCAACATCGGCGTCAACCTGCCGACCCTGGCCGCCACCGTGGCTGGCAACCTCTACGACCTCGGCGAAGTGACCGGGATGCGGCTCGAAAGCTTGCAGCTCCCTGCGGCCTACCGCAGCCGCTTCGAACTGCCGCAGGTGGGCATTGCCGGCACCCGCCGCGCCACCGGCGTCGCCGCGGGTGCGCTGATCGGCACCATCGTCAAGCCCAATGTCGGCTTCTCGGCCGCCGAGACCGCCGAGCTGGTCGCCCGGCTGTGCGCGGCCGGGGTCGATTTCATCAAGGACGACGAGGTCTGCGCGAACCCCGACCATGCGCCGCTAGCCGAACGGGTGCCGGCGGTGATGGCGGTCGTGCGTGCGCATGCGCAGCGCAGCGGCCGGCAGGTAATGGTGGCCTTCAACATCACCGACGAGGCCGATGCGATGCGCCACCACGCCGATCTGGTGCTGCGCGAGGGCGGCAGTTGCGTCATGGCCAGCCTGACCTGGTGCGGCTTCTCCGCCGTGCAGGCGCTGCGCCGCCACACGCCGCTGGCGCTGCACGGGCACCGCAACGGCTACGGCGCAATGTCCCGGCATCCGGCGTTGGGCTTGGGCTTCCAAGCCTACCAGGCGCTGTGGCGGCTGGCCGGCGTCGACCACATGCACGTGCACGGGCTGCAGGGCAAGTTCGCCCAGGACGACGCCGAGGTGATCGCCTCGGCGCACGACTGCCTGGCGCCGCTGACCCCGGCGCTCGACGACCGCGTCATGCCGGCCTTCTCGTCCGGCCAATGGGCCGGCACCGTGCCCGCCACCTGGCAAGCCGTCGGCCGCGACGACCTGCTCTTCATGTCGGGCGGCGGCATCCTCGCGCATCCGATGGGCCCGTCGGCGGGCGTGGCCAGCATCCGCCAGGCCTGGGCCGCGGCGCGCGCCGGCACGCCCCTCGAGGAAGCGGCCCGACAGGCTCCGGAGCTCGCTGCCGCCTTGTCCTTCTTCTCGAAGGCCTGACACCGATGGACGAGCCCGCCCCGGCGCCGCGCATCGCCTTCTATGGCGACGACTTCACCGGCGCCACCGACACGCTGGCGACGGCAGCGCAGGCCGGGCTGCGCAGCCGGCTCTTCCTGCGTCTGCCGACGCCGGCGCAGCTGGCGCGCGCCGGCCCGCTGGACTGCCTGGGCCTGGCCGGCGCGGCGCGCGCGATGACGCCGTCCGAGATGGCGGTCGAACTCGCGCCGGTGGCCGATTTCTTCCGCGTGTCCGGTGCCCGGCTGCTGCATTACAAGGTCTGCTCGACTTTCGACAGCGCACCCGGCACCGGCAACATCGATGCCGCTGTCCGCGCGCTGCTGCCGGCCTCCGGCCACGCCTGGGCCGCGATCGTCGGCGGCCAGCCGAACCTCGGTCGCTACTGCCTGTTCGGCAACCTGTTCGCCTCGGCCGGCAGCGGCGGCGAGGTGCATCGCATCGACCGCCATCCGACCATGAGCCGGCATCCGGTCACGCCGATGCACGAGGCCGACCTGCGCCGTCACCTGGCCTTGCAGGGTCTGAATGCCGTGCTCGTTCCCTGGCCGACCTACGCGCAGGGCGGCGACGCCATGCGCGCCCGGGTGGCGCAAGTGCTGGCCGGCGGGCCGCGCGCCCTGCTGTTCGATGTCGGCGAAGAGCGAGACCTGGAGGTGATCGGCGCCGAGTTGGACCGCCACGCCGCCGAAGCGCCGCTTCTGGTGGTCGGAAGCAGCAGCGTGATGCGCGCCGCGGCTGCGCATCCGGCAGCCGGTCGGCCGACGCTCGGTAGTTCCGGCGCGCCGCCGGTGGAGATCGGCCCGGCGCGCGGCCCGGTGCTGGTGCTCGCCGGCAGCCTGTCGCCGATCACGGCCCGTCAGGTGGCGGCCGCCCGCTCCTACGACAAGGTTCAGCTGGACCCGCGGCGCCTCGTCGAGGCGGACGGCGCGGCGCTGCGGGCCTGTGCTCGCGACCTGTCGGCGCGGCTCTCGCAGGGTCGCCACGTGCTGGCCTGCACCGCGCTGGCGCAAGGAATGGAGGGTGCCCGGTCGGCGCTGCCGGCACGCGCGGTCGCCGAAGCGACGGCGGCCCTGCTCGCCGCAGTCCTGGCCGATACGCCGCTCGGCCGCGTCGGCATCGCCGGGGGCGACACCTCCAGTCACGCGGTGCAGGCGCTCGACGCCTGGGGCTTGTCCTTCCACGGCGCGCTGGCCCCCGGCGTGCCGTTGTGCCGCCTGCACAGCGACCGCGCTTCGCTGGACGGCCTGGAGCTCATGCTGAAGGGCGGACAGATGGGTGGGGAGGGTTTGTTCGAGATGCTGATCTCGGGGCAGGGATGACAGCGTCTCGCCGCGTCGCGGCCGGGTTGGGGAAGGTCAGGGCTGGACCATGCGCCCGCCCTTCGCATCGACGCGCGCCTCCACCGCCGAGGCGAACACATAGCCCTCGCTGCGCACGGTCTTGATGTACCTCGGCTCGCGCGCGACATCGCGCAGGCGCTGGCGCAGCCGGCTCACGAGCAGGTCGATGGAGCGTTCGAAGAGTTCCGCCTCGCGGCCCTGCGTGAGATTCAGCAGCTGGTCGCGGCTCAGCACGACCTGCGGGTGATCGAGGAAGACGCGCAGCAGCCGGTACTCGGCACCGCTGAGCGCCACCATCGTGCCGTTGTCGTCGAGCAGGTGGCGCGCGGTGGTGTCGACTCGCCAATCGCCGAAGGCCAGCATCGGCGCCGCTTCGGTCGCATGCATGTTCGGCGGCAGCATGCGGGTGCGGCGCATCACGGCGCGAATGCGTGCGAGCAGCTCCCGCGCCGAGAAGGGCTTGGCCAGGTAGTCGTCGGCGCCCATCTCGAGGCCGAGGATGCGGTCGGCCTCTTCGCTGCGCGCCGTGAGCATCAAGATCGGCGTGGCCTTGTACTTGCCGGTGCGAAGGTCGCGACACAGCGTGAGGCCGTCTTCACCCGGCAGCATCAGGTCGAGAATGATCAGGTCGAACGGGCCCGAGGTCTCCAGCGCCGCGCGCATGTGGCGGCCGGTCGGGACCGAGGTCACGCGCAGGCCGTTCTTGACCAGGTAGGTGGTGAGCAGCTCGCGGATCTCGCGATCGTCATCGACGATGAGGACGTGATCGGAAGGAGGTGTGTTCATGGCCTGAAATGTAGTTCGTCTACCCTGCAGGCGTCCTTCACCTTTGTATGTCCACGTATCCGGCGCCGAGCCACACGACACTCGTTGCGCAGAGAGCCCCCTCACGGGCCGGCGATGCGAGGGACATTGAAATTTAGTGTCTCGAATCACGCCCCGGATACAGAGGCATACGCCGCAGGCATCGTCCAAGGGGTTCGCGGCAAAGAATCGCAGCATTGGTCTTTGTTCCCTGATGTCGCGTCGAGACGGCTGACGACTAGCATCAGAAGACCAGCTCCCATCAGCCCTCCACCCTCTCCCTCCCTCCGGGGTCTATAAACCATGCCATGACCCATCCAGCGAGCCGCCCTCCAGGCCTCATCCATGAGATTGCGCGTCCCTCCGCGGATGCGGCCAGCGTGGCGCCAGCCTCCGCGAGCGGCTGGCGGCGAATGGTTCCGCGCTCGCTGTTCGCGCGCGTCACGCTGATCATCGTGATCGGCTTGGCCATTGCCCAGTTGCTCACCTTCGCGGCGATCCGCTACGAACGCGGGATGGCGATGCGCGAACTGATGATGACCGGCATCGAGCGCGACATCGCGAGTTCCATCGCCATCCTCGACCGGCTGCCCGCGGCCGAGCGTGCAGGCTGGCTGGCGCGGCTGGAGCGACGCAACTACCGCTTCATGCTGGGCGGCAGCGTGACGGGCGCGGCACCTGCGTCGCCATCTTCGCAGGAGCTCTCGGCCGCCATTGTCACTGCGCTGCGGCCCTTCGAGGTCGTGAAGGTGGCGCAGGCGGGCGATACCCAGGACAGCCTCCGGATGCAGGTCAACCTGTCGGATGGCAGCCACGTGATCGTCGACGCCCGGCGCGTCGGCATGCCGGTGTCCGATTGGGTCATGTGGGTGCTGCTGGTCCAGCTCGCGGTGCTGGCAGGCTGCGCGTGGTTCGCGGTCCGCCTGGTGACGCGGCCGTTGGCGCGGCTCGCCGCGGCGGCCGACGGCCTCGGCCCCGACCTGAACGCGCAGGCCCTGGTCGAAGGGGGGCCCACCGAGGTCGCACACGCTGCGCGCGCCTTCAACGCCATGCAGCGAAGAATCGCCGGCTACATGTCCGAGCGGGTCGAGATCCTTGCGGCCATCTCGCATGATCTCCAGACTCCCATCACCCGCATGCGGCTGCGCACCGACCTGATGGAGAACGAGAAGGACAAGGTCAAGTTCAGGCACGACCTTGACGAGATGAACGCACTGGTGCGGGAAGGCGTGACCTATGCGCGCACCCTGCACGGAACCAAGGAGCCGCCCTGCCGGATCGACGCCGATGCGCTGTTCGAGAGCATGGTGTCGGACTACGAGGATTCCGGCCAGCCGGTGTATCTGGAGGGACGGATCGACGAGCCCATCGTGACGCGACCCAACGCGCTTCGCCGAATCCTGGTCAACCTGGTCGACAACGCTTTGAAGTTCGGCAGCGACGTGCGCATCCGGGTGCGGCGCGACGGGGACCGGCTCACGGTCTCGGTTCTCGACAACGGACCCGGCATACCGCCCGACCAGCTCGAAGCGGTGCTCAAGCCCTTCTATCGCGTGGAGGGCTCGCGCAACCGAAGCACGGGCGGCACCGGCCTGGGCCTCGCGATCGCGCATCAGCTTGCGAGCGCGATGGCAGCTCAGCTGAGCCTGCACAACCGCAGCGAAGGCGGACTCGAAGCACGATTGATGATCGGCACGCAAGCCCAGACCACGCCAGACTGAGCCGCCGCTTTGTATTCGCGTGTATCTGGCGAATTCGAGGTACACGCCCATACCAAAACGCCCCTGCGTCGACACATGCCGAACACATGCGGGGATTCCAATGAGCCACATCACTCCAGCTCATACGAAGGAAGCTCATGTCCGACTCACTCAATCGCCAACGTCGCCTCTTCCTGGGAAGCGCAGTCGCCGGCGTCGCCGCAGCAGAAATGGCTTTCATGGGTTCGGCCCTTGCACAAGGCCAACCCGTGACGGCGCCCGCCTCGACAGCATCGGGCACAGCGCAGCAACTCGGCCCGATCAAGCAGATCAAGGCCGGCGAACTCGATGTCGGCTACTATGAAGCCGGCCCCGCCAACGGCATTCCGGTGCTGCTGATGCACGGCTACCCCTACGACATCCACAGCTATGCCGAGGTCGCGCCGATCCTTGCCGCACGCGGCTGCCGCGTGATCGTCCCGCACCTGCGCGGCCACGGCAGCACGCGCTTTCTCGACAGGGCGAACCCGCGCTCGGCGCAGCAATCGGCCGTGGCGCTGGACCAGATCGCCCTGCTCGATGCGCTCAAGATCGACCGCGCCGTGATGGTCGGCTACGACTGGGGCGCACGCACCGCCTGCATCATCGCGGCGCTCTGGCCGGAGCGCTGCCTGGGACTGCTGTCGGTCGGCGGCTACATCATGACCAACCTGCCGGCCAACAAGATGCCGCTGCCGGCCAAGGCCGAGCATGAGTGGTGGTATCAGTTCTATTTCGCGACCGAGCGCGGCCGCGCCGGCCTGGAAGCCAACCGCAAGGACATTGCGCGCATCCTGTGGACGACCAATTCACCGATGTGGAACTTCGACGAAGCGACCTTCCAGCGCACTGCGGCGTCGTTCGACAACCCCGACTACGTGGCGATCGTGATCCACAACTACCGGTGGCGCCTGAGCCTCGCGGACGGCTTCCCGAAGTACGCTGCGATGGAGGGGCAACTCGCCACGCTGCCGGTGATCTCAGTCCCCACCATCACGATGGACGGCGATTCGAACGGCATCGTCCCGCCCTCGGACGGCAAGGCCTACGCCTCGAAGTTCAGTGGCCCGCGCACGCACCTGATCGTGAAGGCCGGCCACAATGTGCCGCAGGAAACGCCGCAGGTCTTCGCCGATGCGGTCTGGACACTGGCGTCTGCGCGCGGCTGAGCGAAACCACCATGTTCATCCTGATCGTCGCCYACCTGGGCGGAGTGCTCACCATCCTGAGCCCGTGCGTGCTGCCGGTGCTGCCCTTCGTGTTCGCGCGTGCCGATCGACCGTTCCGCTCGCATGGCCTGCCGATGCTGGCGGGCATGGCGGCTGCGTTCGCTGCCATCGCGACGCTGGCCGCGGTGGGCGGCGGCTGGGTGGTCACGCTTAACCAGTACGGCCGCTACGCGGCGATTGCCATGCTCGCGATGTTCGGCGTCACGATGCTGTTTCCTGCGCTGGCCGATCGGCTGAGCCAGCCCTTCGTGGCGCTCGGCAATCGGCTCGCCGAGGCACCTTCGGAATCGAAAGCTGCGCGCGCCTCGATCTTTTCGCCGCTGCTGCTGGGCGTCGGCACCGGCATGCTCTGGGCGCCCTGCGCCGGGCCGATCCTCGGCTTGATCCTGACCAGTGCGGCGCTCAACGGTGCCAGCGTCGGCACGTCGCTGCTGCTGCTGGCCTACGCGGCCGGCGCCTGCACCTCGSTGGCGGCGGCCCTGCTCTTCGGTGGACGCCTGTTCTCGATGATGAAGGGCACGCTCTCGGCCGGCGTCCTGATCCGGCGGTGCGCGGGCGCGGCGGTCCTGGTCGGGGTCGCAACGATCGCGCTCGGCCTCGACACCGACGTGCTCAGCCGGCTTTCGTTCGGGTCCACCACGGCACTGGAGAAATCACTGGTCGAGAGAATCGAGATGAACCGATCAAGCACACAGGGCCCGAGTTCGGCCGTCCGGCCCGAGAAGGCTGAATTCATCCTCGCTGCGGCAACGGCGCCGCCCCCCGCCTCGGGGCAACTCCCGTCGGAAGGGGTCTTCCCCTCGCTCGACGGCGCGACCGGGTGGATCAACTCCGTCCCGCTGACAGCCGAAGGCCTGCGCGGCAAGGTGGTGCTGGTCGATTTCTGGACCTACTCGTGCATCAACTGCCTGCGAACCGTGCCCTATCTTCGGGCATGGGCGGAAAAATACCGGGACGCGGGGCTGGTGGTCGTCGGCGTTCATACGCCCGAGTTCGCCTTCGAGAAGCGAACGTCGAACGTGATCAAGGCAACGAACGACCTCGGCATCGAATTTCCGGTCGCCACGGACAACAACTTCGCCGTCTGGCGCGCGTTCAGGAATCAGGCCTGGCCTGCGTTCTACTTCATCGATGCGAAGGGGCAGATCCGCCACCACCAATTCGGAGAGAACCAATACGAGGAAGCGGAAGAGGTCATTCAACAACTGCTGACAGAGGCCGGGCAGACTCGCGTGCCGGCCCATTTCGTCACCCCGAAGGGCCAAGGCACGCAGGCCGCCGCAGGACCTTCGCCGGCACAGTCCGAGGAAACCTACCTCGGCCACCAGCGCACCCACAACTTCGCCTCGCCCGGCGGCATCGCGCGAGACCGCGCCAAGGACTACCAGCTCGCTGCGGCGCTTCGCACCGACCAATGGTCGCTGGGCGGCAACTGGACAGTGGAGGGCGATCGCGCCGTGTTGAACCAAGTCGACGGCCGCATCGCCTATCGCTTTCAGGCGCGCGACCTGCACCTGGTGCTGGGCCCCTCGGCAGACGGCAAGCCCGTGCGCTTCAGGGTGCGCATCGACGGCAAGGCGCCACTGGCGGACCATGGTTTCGACACCGATCCGGAGGGCAACGGCACGATCGACCGCGAGCGCCTCTACCAGTTGGTGCGCCAGGCAGCCGGCGGCAAGAGCCGCTTGTTCGAGATCGAATTCCTCGACCCGGGCGCACAAGCCTACGCGTTCACCTTCGGGTAGGTGGATCGGTCTCGCCGAGCAGGAACTCGATGGCGCTGCGCCACCAGGCATCGTCCACGTACCGGATCCAGTCGTTGTGGTCGGCGGCCCGGACCACCTCGAGCCGCTTGGGCCCGGGCAACGCTTCGTACAGCGCCGTGCCGAAGCGGGCGGGAATGATGCGATCGCGCTCGGCGACGGCCACCAGCACGGGGCGGCCGATCGTCGCGAGGTGGGCGGCGCTGTCGTAGCGATCGTGCAGCAGCCAACTCACCGGCAGCCACGGATAGTGGTGGGCCGCGACGTGTTCGAGGGTGTCCCACGGCGTGATGAGCATCAGGGCCGTGACGTTCTCGCGTTGACTCACGGCCGCCGCGGACGCCACGCCGGCGCCCAGTGATTCGCCGACGAGCAACAAGGGCGGGCCGTGCAGCCGATSCGCCAGCGCAATGGTCTGCGCGGCATCCCCGACCAGGCTGCGCTCGCCCAACGCACCGTCGCGCGGTCCGTAGGCCGGGTATTCGGCCAGGATCACGCGCAGCCCGAGTCGGGTGAGCGCTGTGGCGTAGTAGCCGCGATGCCCGGCATGACCCGCATTCCCGTGGAACACGAGGACCGTGCCCCGCGCAAGTCCCACGGGCTTCGCCACCAGGCCCCGAAAGTCGTCATCGGCCGGCCAGGCGGCGAGTCCGGCGGAGACCATCTCGGCGCCTTGCGCCTGGGCGGGGTGGTAGAGAAGGCGGTCCTGAAACATGGCGGGCGCTGCCAACGCGATCGCGCAGGCGGTGGCGAGCCAAAGCATGATCGCGGCGGGTTTCATCCTCGTTTGGTACGGAGCTTCGACGGTGGATCATCGTTTGGCGAAAACGATGCGCTGTCAACCCGCAGAGCGTCAGGGCCGCGCCGCGGATTTGGCCGTGAGGGATGACCCTCCGTCGCCCGTCAGTTCACGGCGAAGCAATAGAGCAGGCCATCACCGCCCGTTCCACGCAGCGCCTGCGGGCTGCAACCGCCGCGGGTCTGGTGCGACGAGTTCCAGGATGTGGACCAGGGGTCGGCCGTCGGTCCGGTGCGGTCGTGATGGCCCACGATGGCCACGCCCTCGGTGCCGCTGCGAGTCCAGTTGCCGCAGGTCATGTCCGTGTCGTTCGGCGAGAAGGCCGCTCCGTCGGCACGCGAGCCGGTCAGGATGTCGTGGCGAGTGTTCGCATCGTCACGGCCCTCGACGAGCTGGCCCTTTTCGTTCAACCCCGTCTGCTTGTTGATGTTGTTCACGCCGTGCAACTGGTCGACGTCACGGGCGACCACCACGCCCTTGGCGTTGCTCCAGGGCCCCTTGCCGATCCGGTCGCGAGCGTTCACCGTGGTCACGCCATCCCTGCCCTGGGTGCTCAGGTAGGCCCGCCATGTCTTGCCGCCCGCGCCCGCGTCAGCGGCCAGCTTCTGGCAGTGCTGGTCGGCGCCGGCGATCCCGCCCAGGTCCGCCCCCTTGCCGCCCCCCACGCTGGTGACGAAGAAACTCATCGGCCCACCAGCGCCACCGGACTGCTGCACGGCCGCACAGGCCGTGATGACGATCGGGAGGCCGATCACCGCTGCCCGCAAAGGCCAGGAGAAGCGTCTGGACATACTTTCCTCCGTTCGAAGTTGAAGGCTGCGCGAATTATGGGAGCTTCAGTTTCAATCTCCATAGGGTCAACCATCCCCCGAAGTCATCGTACAACGTGAAAGTACGACCGCGAATGGAACCCCATTTCGCCTCCACCGGGGCGCATAGACTCAGACAATTCCGGCGTTAAGTCATCGTACAACTAGGATAAAATGCACCGCTTCGGGGCGAGCAAGCGCCTCATCCCACGCCTCCGGAGCCCTGATTGCCGTCCCCCGCCCACCCCGTCCTGACCGACCGCAAGGTCGTCCTCCTGCTTGCCCTGTTCTGCTGCATGCTGTGGGGCAGTTCCTTCCCCGCCATCAAGAACGGCTACGCCATGTTCGGCATCGCGCCGGCCGACATCGCGTCGAAGCTGGTGTTCGCCGGCTGGCGCTTCGTGATCGCGGGGCTGTCGCTGGTGGCCTATGCCACCGTCAGCGGCAAGACTGTGCGCAGCCTCACGCCGAAGGCGTGGGCGCAGATCGCGCTGCTCGGGCTGACCCAAACCACGCTCCAGTACATGTTCTTCTATGTCGGCCTGGCCCACACTACGGGCGTCAAGAGCTCGATCATGAACGCCACCGGCACCTTCTTCAGCGTGCTGCTGGCGCACTTCATCTACCGCAACGATCGCCTGAGCTACGGCAAGGCACTGGGCTGCGCGGTGGGCTGCGCGGGGGTCATGATCGTCAATCTCGGCAGCGGGCTGGGCGGCCTGCACGCGTTCGACTTCACGCTGCTCGGCGAAGGCTTCGTGATCATCGCGGCCTTCGTGCTGGCGGCGGCCAGCATCTACGGCAAGCGCATTTCGCAGGGCATTGATCCGATCGTCATGACCGCTTGGCAACTGGCGATCGGCGGAGCCGCGCTGTTGGCGGCCGGCTACGCGATGGGCGGCGAACTGGGCAACTTCACGCCGGCATCCGCGGCACTGCTGGCCTACCTCGCGTTGCTGTCGTCGCTCGCGATCTCGATCTGGAGCCTGCTGCTCAAGTACAACCGCGTGAGCCTCGTCACCGCCTTCAATTTCATGGTCCCGGTGTTCGGGGCCCTGCTGTCGGCGGCCTTCCTGGGCGAGAGCGTGCTCGAGTGGCGCAACGGCCTCGCGCTGGTGCTGGTCTGCTACGGGATTTGGCTCGTGACCCAGGCCCCGCCGGCCGCGTCCGCAGGCGCAGTCGCGCTCGGGAGGATCAGGGCTTGACGATACGCCCGCCCTTCGCATCGACGACGGCTTCCCCGTCCTCCTTGGCGAAGGCACCCCGCTGCGGGCGCGGCAGGATGTCGAGCACCGCCTCGGAGGGCCGGCACAGGCGCGTGGCCAGCGGCGTCACGACGATTGGCCGGTTGATCAGGATCGGGTGCGCCAGCATGAAGTCGATCAATTGCTCGTCGGACCACTTCGGGTCGCCCAGCCCGAGCTCTTCATAGGGCGTGCCCTTCTGGCGCAGCAGCTCGCGCACTGGGATGCCCATGGYGGCGATCAGCCGCTTCAGCGTGGCGCGATCGGGCGGGTGCTTTAGGTACTCGATGACCGTGGGCTCCTCGTCCGTTTTGCGGATCAGTGCCAGCACGTTTCTCGAGGTACCGCAGGCGGGGTTGTGATAGATGGTGATGTTGCTCATGTCGATGGTTCCGTTGAGATTCTAAGAAGCGCCGTAGGCCGGCCCTGATCGTCACTGATCTCGATTCGCGCCGAGCCGGGTCGCGGCACTTCGGATGGCCGCCGCAAGCGAACGCACGGTGGGCTGCTGCGCGATGCTCTGCGACACGAAGAAGCTGACGGGCGGCAAGTTCCACGACAACTCGTAGGGCAGAGCGGCGGCGACTCCGCTCCTGGATAGCTCCGCCGCGACGTCCCGCGCGAGGATGGTGACCGCGTTGGGTTCGTGCCGCAGCACGGTCTCGATGCTCTTGAGCGACCAGGTCTCGACGATCGGCAGCGGCGGCTGGACGCCGGCGCCGAGGAACACCGCATTGAAGGTTCGCCGCATCGGCGTGTTCGGCGGCGGCATGATCCAGTCCAGCGCCGCCATGCGCCGCCAATCGAGCGGCTCCTTCGACAAGCGCGCGCGGCTGGCGGCCGGCACCAGCAGGCAGGGCACCTGCTGGTAGATGGCCTCCTGCATGATGTCGATGTCGACGTGGCCATGGATCGAGCGCCCGATGAAGCAGTCGAGCTCGCGCGCGCTCAGGGCCACCAGAAGCTCGTCCGTGGTGCCCTCCTTGGCGAGCACCGAGACCCGCGGCACCTGGCCCAGCAAGTGGGTGAAGGTGGCGTTCATGAGGGCCTCCGGAACGTGCGGCGTGATGCCGATGCGCACCCGCCCRATCAGGCCGGAGTCGATGGCCGCCAGCACCCGGGTCGTGGATTCCATGTCCGCCAGGGAAACCAGCGCGTAGTGAAGCACCGCCTCGCCCGCGGGCGTCGGCTTCAGTCCGCGCGCGCTCCGTACGAAGAGCTGCGTCATGAAGATGTCCTCGATCTCCTTGAGCGTCTTGGTGATGGCGGGCTGGCTCAGGCGCAACTCGAGCGCCACCGCACTCAATGTCCGATGCCGGCTTACGGCCTGCAGCAGTGCGAAGTGCCGCAGCTTCAGCCGGGTGAGCAGGGTGTGGCGGAGCTGATCCGTCCTGTCGTTGGAGGTCATCGGAGGAGAGGAAACGGCATAACCGGCCGGTTATACCTCTATCAGAAATTATGTCAAAACTGTGAAACAACGCTCCTAGACTTTCACTCATGTTCAGCGCACAACCCCGAAATCCAAGGCTGCGCGATGGGAATGCGATGAAGAAGACTGGAGAAGCGATGTTGCCGGTGTCCTTGTATTCGAATCTGTTCGACGTGATGGCGGAAGCCGGCAGCGTCGACGAGGCCATGCGCCGGATCGAGGCCTTCCTGCCCCTCGTGGCCGGGCCGGTCACCTTCAGCATCAACCTGAACGTGACGACCGCCGACGATCCGCGCAACGAGATCCAGCTCCAGCGCTTCTATTCGTCGAACGGCCGGGAGTTTCCGGTCGCCGGTCGCAAGCGCAAGCTGCTCTCGCAATGGACGAAGACCTTGTTCCTGGACGGACAGGTGTTCGTCGCGGAAGGTGGGGCGGCGTTGGCGGAAACCTTCGACGACTACGACCGGATGGCCCCGTTGGGCCTGAACGCGGTCATCAATATCCCGATCTTCCGTGGCGACCAGTGCATCGCGACCTTCAATGTCTTCGGCAAGCGGGGCCACTGGCTCGCGCACGAGGTGCTGGCCGTGCGGGTGCTGGCGATGCTCGCCGCCCGCTGGCTGGCTCCGGCCCGGGGTCTGAGCTACGCGCTGACCCCGACCCCTCCGTCCCACTGAATCGAACCGAACACCCCAACGAACCGAGGTAGCACCATGAGCAGCAAGGACACCGCCAGGAAAACAGCAGTCTTCATCGTCGGCGGAGGCCCGGTCGGCTTGTCGATGGCGATTCTCATGAATCGCTTCGGCATCGACTTCGTGCTGGTCGAACGCGCATCGACGACCACCGACCATCCGAAGGCCAGGGGCTGCTGGAGCCGGACGATGGAGATCTTCAGGCAGTGGGGCATCGAGGACAGGATGCGCGCGCGCGGCCTGCCCGACAACTCCGACATGTTCGCCTTCGTCGAGTCGATGGCGGGGCACGAATACGGCCGCACCACRCCCGAGGTCAACATCGGCCTTTCTCCCGCGTGGAAATGCATCCTGTCCCAGGACGCGGTCGAAGAAGAGCTGCTGGCCCTCGCGCAGGAGACCCGACTCGGCAAGATCCTCTACTCCACCGAGTTTCTCGACTACACCGAAGGCGAAGGCGGCGTGCAGGTCAAGGTGCGCGACCTGCGGACCGGAGAGGAAAGCAACTGGGACGCCAAGTACTTGATCGCGGCCGACGGCGCCGGCAGCAGCGTGCGCCGCGTCAGCGGCATCGACATGCGCGGTCCGTCGACGCTCGCGGTCATGGCCAACGAGTACTGGAAGGCCGACCTCTCGCGCATTCGCGGCGCCGCCAACACGGCCGCCTTCCGTGTCGTGCCGAAGGACCCTGCCCTGCCGATGGCGTCGGTGCTCAACACCAACGGCAAGGATCGCTGGCTTAGCCTGATCCAGATCGGCGTCGACAAGGACGAGCGGACCGGCGAGCGAAGCGACGCAGAGGTCGTCAGGCTGGCCCGGATCCACACCGGGATTCCCAACCTGGATGTCGCGGTGATCAACCGCTCCATCTGGCGACTCAGCCGCCAGGTGGCGAGCCGATTCAAGGAAAAGCGGGTCATCCTGGTCGGCGACGCCGCCCATCGCTTTCCGCCCAGCGGCGGCTACGGGATGAACTCCGGCATCCAGGACGCGCACAACCTGGCCTGGAAGCTGGACATGGTTCTCAAGGGAAAGGCAGCGCCGCGCCTGCTCGACAGCTACGACCTCGAGCGCCGGCCGGTCGCCGAATCGAATGCCGACTTCAGCTACTCGAACACCCTGCGCTTCCTGAAGACCGACGAGGCCTTCCGCTCCGGCAACATCGACCGGATCAACTTCTGGATCAAGGACACCGAGAACCACGTCCATAGCGTGGGCCAGAGCCTGGGCTTCAGCTACGACGAAGGCGCTCTGGTCCCGGACGGGACCGCGAAGCCCGCGCTGCGCACGCGCTACTACGAGCCATCGGATCGCCCCGGCGCACGCTTTCCCCACATCTGGCTCGACCTCGCACGCAAGAAGTCGACCCTGGACTGGTTCGACAAGTGCTTCGTGCTGGTGGTCGGGCTCAAGGCCGACGCCTGGAAAGAGGCGGCCACGGCGGTCGCCTCGAAGTTGGACATCGAGATCCAGGTGCGGCAACTCGAAACCGAAGTCGAGCGCGAGGGCTTGTTGCTGGGACTGCGCGGCGCGGTACTCGTACGGCCCGACGGCCACGTGGCCTGGCGCATGCCCTGGACCCCCTCCGATCCGGCCGCCGAGCTCGGCTCGGTGATGCAGAAGTTGCTGGCCTGACTCGAACCAAGGAACCACCATGCCTGTCAGTGCGCTCCATCACTACACCCTGCGATGCACGGAGTCTGAACTCGACGCACTGCTCGAGTTCTACACGAAGCACATGGGCCTCGCGAACGGTCCGCGTCCGATCATTCCCTTTCCCGGCTACTGGCTCTACAGCCAGGGCCAGCCGATCGTGCATCTGGCCGCCTTCCTCGACGCCCCCGCCGACAGCCACACGGGGCCGCTCGACCACATCTCGTTTCGAGCCCACGGCCTGGCGCAGACGCGGGCCTATCTCTCGTCCCACGGTATCCCTTACGAAGAGGCGCCGGTGCCGGGATGGCCGCTGCACCAGGTGTTCGTGCGCGATCCCAAGGGCCTGAAAGTAGAACTCACTTTCTCCCTCGAAGAAGAAACCGGGCTCGAGCCATGACCGAATTCGCGCATGTCGACGGCGTGAAGACCGCTTACACGATGAGCGGGGATGGGCCGCCTCTGCTTCTTATCCACGGAGCAGAGGCGAGCCGCCACATGTTCGACGCGATCACGCCGCTGCTGGCGCCGCGCTTCACCGTCATCGCCTACGACCAGCGCGATTGCGGCGAGACCGAGGCGCCGCACAGCCCGGCGTCGCTTCGACTGCTTGCCGATGACGCGATCGCACTGATGAAGGCACTCGGCCTGCCGCGTGCACACATCTTCGGCAGTTCCTTCGGCGGCCGCGTGGCCCAGGTGATCGCGCTTCGCGCGCCGGCCATCGTCGATCACCTGATCCTCGGCAGCACCTGGGCGCTGCCGCAGTCGCTGGCCGAGGCCAACCCCGAAGGCAGCCGCCGCATCGCCGAACTGCGCGCCCGGCTGCCGGAGGCATCGGCGCAGCTGGCGGCCATGTTCATCCCCGAGGGCTACCTGGCGCAGCACCCGCAGCTGCTCGAACTCTTCGCGAGCCTCCAGCCGACGAGCGAGCGGTCCGCGCGCCGGGCGCTGGCCGTCGACGATCGCATGGAGGCCACGCTGTCGGCGATCGGTGCCAAGACCCTGCTGCTGGCCGGCGACGAGGACCGCGTGGTGCCCTCGCCACTGACCTTCGCGATGGCGGCCGAGATCGCTTCCTGCCGGACGCTGCTGCTCGAGGGCGTCGGCCACGCGACCTGCCTGCAGGCCCCCGCGGAGGTCGCGCGGGCCCTCACCTGCTTCATCGACGACAAGCTTCCCCGCCAAGGAGTCAACACACCATGAGCTACATCGAGATCAAGGGCTTGTCCAAGACCTTCGGACCACCGGGCCGCGATGGCGTGCTTGCGCTGCGCGACATCAGCTGTTCGATCGCGGAGGGCAGTTTCGTCTCCGTGGTCGGACCTAGCGGATGCGGCAAGAGCACGCTGCTTCGCATCATCGCGGGCCTGCTCGACTACACGCAGGGAAGCATCACCATGAACGTGCAGCCGATCCGCGGGACCCGGCGCGACGTCGGCGTCGTCTTCCAGAGCTCGATCCTGCTGCCCTGGCGATCGATCCTGGAGAACGTCATGCTCCCCGCCGAAGTCCTGGGCCTCGACATGAAGGCGGCGCGGCAGCGCGCCATGGAGTTGCTGCACATGGTGCGGCTCGAGGGCTTCGAGCACAAGCTGCCGCGCCAGCTTAGCGGCGGCATGCAGCAGCGGGCGTCGATTGCGCGCGCACTGCTGCACGATCCCAAGATCCTGCTGATGGACGAACCCTTCGGCGCGCTCGATGCCATGACGCGTGAGCAGATGAATCTCGAGCTGCAGCGCATCTGGAGCGAGAGCGGCAAGACCGTGATCCTCATAACGCATTCGATTCCGGAGGCGATCTTCCTGGGCGACGTGGTCTTCGTCATGACGCCGCGACCCGGTGCGCTCGATCGCGTCATCCGCGTCGATGTGCCGCGCCCTCGAACGATGGCCTCGATGAGCGCGCCGGCCTTCGCCGCCGTGGCGCGGGAGATCCGCGACATCTTCGACCACACCGGCTCGTTCGACTGACCACCCCAAGGAGTTCGGCATGTCCATTTCAAATCTCTCCGGCGCCGCGGCGCCGTCGCTGGCGATCGCCCGCAAGAACGGCAATCCCTCAAAGCTGATGCGCCTCGCGCGGTTGAACGGCGCCAGTTCGTTGATCCTGCTGGTCGCGCTGCTGGTCTTCTGGGAAGTCGGGGTTCGCGTCTTCAACGTTCCCAAGTTCCTGATCCCGCCTTTCAGCGACGTCATGGCGGCCCTGTGGCGCGGCCTCGCGACCGGACCGATGGCCAAGGACGGGCTCTGGTTCCACACCGCGATCACGCTCTCCGAAATCTTGCTGGGCTTCTTCATCGGCAGCGCCATCGGCCTGACACTGGGTGTCGCGATCTCGCAAATGGAGCGCGTCGAAGCGGTCCTGCAGCCCTATGTGGCCGCCTTTCAGAGCCTGCCCAAGGTGGCGGTGGCGCCGATCATCGTGATGTGGCTCGGCTTCGGCATCAGCTCCAAGGTGGCGATCGTCTGCATGCTGACCTTCTTCCCGGTGCTGGTCACGAGCATCGCGGGCTTCAAGGCGATCGAGCCGGACCGGATCGACCTGCTGCGCTCGCTGTCGGCCACACGCTGGCAGATCTTCACAAAGGCCAAGCTTCCGAGCGCGCTGCCCTACATCTTCGCCGGCCTGGACATGGCAGCAGCCTTTGCGG
>NZ_JBFUIU010000043.1:0-25424 GCF_056401695.1 Variovorax sp. P4_D9 | reverse complement strand
CTCCAGCACCGCGCCGGCGAAGTCGGCGGCCCGGGTGCGGATCGCGACGTCCAGGCCGAGCGGCCGCAGCATGGCCAGTTTGTCGTTCGAGCCCGAGGTCCCGATGACCTTCGCCCCCAGCACCTTCGCGAGCTGCAGCGAGGCCACGCCGACGCCCGAGGACACCCCGTTGACCAGCACCCACTCGCCGGGCTGGACGCGCCCCTGCAGCACCAGCATGTCGTAGGACACCAGGAAGGTCATCGCGATGCCAGCCGCCTCTTCCCAGGACAGGGCGGCGGGGACCGCGATGGCCTCGGCCTGGTCCATCAGCGCGTACTCGGCAAAGGCGCCGGCGCAGCGCCCCATCACCCGGTCGCCCGGCTTGAAGCGCGTGACCTCGGCGCCCACGGCGACCACTTCGCCGGCGCCCTCCCCGCCGATCGCCTTCCAGCTGCCGGCCTCGCCGTGCAGGCCATGGCCGGCCACGAACTCGCCGCGGTTGAGCGCCGCGGCCCGCATGCGCAGCAGCAGCTGCTGCGGACCGGGCTGCGGCATGGGGGTCTCGCGCAGTTCAAGCACGGTGGCCGTGTCGCTCATCTGCATCCAGTAGGACTGCATGGTGTCTCTCTCTCTCTCGTCGTTCGTGTGGCTAGCGGCCCTTGAAGACCGGCTTGCGCTTCTGCATGAAGGCGCTGCGGCCCTCGGTGTAGTCGGCGCTCTCGAAGCAGCCGCGGATCAGCGAAGTGCACAGCGCCAGGTCGAGCTCGGGCGAGGGCTTGAGGATCTCGCGCGTGATCGCCTTGCCGGCCGCGATGGTCAGCGGCGCGTTGTCGGCGATGGCGCCGGTGTATTCGGCCAGCAGCGCGTCGAGCGCCTCGGGCGCGCAGAAGCGCGAGACCAGGCCCAGCGACTTCGCCTCCGCCGCATCGATGCGCCGGGCGGTGAAGAACAGGTCCTTGGCCGCCCCCGGTCCGATCAGGTCGACCAGGTTCTTCATCGCCGAGTAGCGATAGCCCAGGCCCAGCCGTGCCGCGGGAATCGAGAACACGGCATCGGCCGCGGCGATGCGGATGTCGCAGCTGATCGCCACGTTGACGCCGCCGCCGATGCACCAGCCGCGGATGCAAGCCAAAGTCGGTTTCGGGATGTCGTGGATCGTCATCAGCGCCTCCTCAGCCATCGCCTCGTAACGGGACACGGCCTCGCGCGCGGCGCGCATGTCCTCGAACTGCGAGATGTCGGCGCCCGAGACGAAGGCCTTCTCGCCGGCGCCCGAGAAGACGACCAGGCGCACCCGGTCGTCGTCCTGCGCGATGCGCAGCAGCGGCGGCACGGCTTCCCACATGTCGACCGACAGCGCGTTGTGCCGCGCGGGGTTGTTGAAGCGGATATGCAGGGTGGATGCATCGAGCCAGGTCTGGACGCGCTCGGTAGGCGATGCATAGGTGGGGTTCGACATCTCAATAGACTCCGGTGGCTTTCATGCGGGCGATCTCGTCGGCGCCGATGCCCAGTTCGAGCAGCACTTCCTCGGTGTGCTCGCCGCGGCGCGGCGCGGCGCGGGCGATGGTGCTGGGCGTGCGCTCGAGTTGCATCGGCTGGCCGACCAGCCGCTGGCGGCCGAGCCGAGGCGAGACCACTTCCTTGACCATGCCCAGGTGCTCGATCTGCGGTTCGGCGAAGACTTCCCGCATGTCGCTGATGAGGCCGCAAGCCACCCCGCCGGCATTGAACCGCTCGATCCAGTGGCTGCGGTCCTGCGCCGCCAGCCGCTGCTCGATCTCGGCATTGAGCGCATCGCGGTTGACCGAGCGCGAGGGCTTGTCGTGGTAGCGCAGGTCGGTGATCCATTCGGGCGCACCGAGGATCTGGCAGAAGCGCTCCCAGATCTTCGAGCCGAAGACCGCGATGTTGAGGTAGCCGTCGCGCGCCTTGTAGACCCCGGTCGGGATGCTGGTCGGGTGGAAGTTGCCGGCCTGGCTCGCGACTTCGCCATCGATCAGGTAGCGCGATGTCTGGAAATCCATCATGTAGACCATCGACTCCAGCAGCGAGGTGTGCAGCCACTGGCCGCGGCCGGAGGCCTCGCGCTCGAGCAGCGCGACCAGGATGCCCTGCGCCGCGAAGATGCCGGCGCAGAGGTCGGCGATCGGGATGCCGACCCGCACCGGGCCGTCGGCGGGCAGGCCGGTCACCGACATCAGGCCGCCCATGCCCTGCGCGATCTGGTCGAAGCCCGGACGGGTCGCCAGCGGGCCGGTCTGGCCGAAGCCGGAGATGCTGGCGTAGACCAGGCCGGGGTTGTCGGGCGCCAGCGATTCGTAGTCGATGCCGAGCCGGACCTTGACGTCGGGCCTGAAGTTCTCGACCACCACGTCGGCGCCGGCGATCAGCCGCTTCAGCGTCGCGACGCCCGCGTCCTCCTTGAGGTTCAGCGTGATCGAGCGCTTGTTGCGATGGGTGTACTGGTAGTCGGAGCCGTCCTGCCCGCCCAGCGTGTCGTCGCCGCGCATGTGCTCGGGCATCTGGACCTGGATGACGTCGGCGCCCCAGTCGGCCAGTTGGCGGCAGGCCGTGGGGCCGGCGCGAACCTGGGTCAGGTCGACGACACGGAAGCGTTGCAGGGCGGAGGAGGCTGGCAGGTGGGGCATTCGGTGGCCGCGGGTGATTTTGAACGGTGGATTGTTTTCACTGACCAGCTTAAGTGTCAACACTTTTATTGAAATAGAGAACATTTCTATCGCATTTCACCGCCGAGTCGTATACGATATTTCGAAGACGAAAGATGTTCCATGCTGCCCTGGCTCGCCCGACCCACCCCTGAAGACCTGTCCGCCGTGCGCGATGTCCCGCTCGCCAAACTGGTCCGCGACGACATGCTGACGATGATCCTGCGCGGCGAACTTCTGCCCGGCCAGCGCATCAACGAGCCCGATGTCGCCGCCCGGCTCGGCATCTCGCGGGTGCCGGTGCGAGAGGCGCTGCGCGAGCTCGAGAGCACCGGGCTGGTGGTGGCGCGCAAGCACGCCGGCGTTTTCGTGCGCGAGCCCAGCGCGGACGAGGTCCGCGATCTCTACGAGATGCGCGGCCTGCTCGATGGCCTGGCGGGGCGGCGCGCCGCCCGGCTCGCGGACGAACCCCGCATCGCGCTGGCCGATCGGCTCGACGCCTTCATCGCCGCCATGAAGGCCGCCGCGGCCGCGCACGAGGTGCAGCGCTACTACCTCGAGAACCTGAACTTCCACTGGGCGATCGTCGAAGCCGCCGGCAACCACGCCCTGGCGGACAGCTACCGCGGCGTGGTGCAGAAGCTGCACCTGTCGCGCTTGAAGAACCTGTCGCAGGACACCGGCATGCGGGCATCGATCGCCGAGCACGCCAAGATCGCCCGCGCGCTACGCAAGGGCGACATCGCCCGCTGCGAGGAACTGATGGCGCGCCACGTGAACGACGCCTACGACCGCCTGCAGCGCTGCCCGCCCTGAACGGCAGCGCCCGCGTGACCCCGAACAATTATCAGGAGACAAATCCATGCAACGCCGCGCCTTCACCCTCGCCCTCCCCTTCGCCCTGACGGGCCTTCATGGCCTCGCCCGCGCCCAGGCCTTCCCGAACCGGCCGATCCGCTACATCGTGCCGGTGGCGGCGGGAGGCGGCAGCGACATGGTGGGCCGCACCGTGACCGAGCGATGGGGCAAGCTGCTCAACCAGACCTTCGTGGTCGACAACCAGGGCGGCGGCGGCGGTGTCATCGCCTCCCAGAACACCGCCCATGCGCCGGCCGACGGCTACACGCTGATGCAGGGCTATGTCGCCACGCATGGCACCAGTCCGGCGACGCGGCGGCTGTCCTACGACCCGGTCAAGGACTTCACGCCGATCGGCATGATCGGCGGCACGCCCAACGTGCTGGTGGTCAACGTCGATGTGCCGGCCAAGGACTTCGCGCAATTTGTCGCCTATGCGAAGAGCAACCCGAACAAGCTGAGCTACGGCTCGGCCGGGGCCGGATCGCTGACCCACCTGACCATGGAGCTGTTCAAGCAGCAGACCGACCTGCAGATGACCCACGTGCCCTACCGCGGCATCGCGCCGGCCTTCACCGACCTGATGGGCGGACAGACCCAGGCCATGTTCCCGGGACTGGCCGCCGCCATGCCGCACATCAAGTCGGGGCGTGCCCGGCCGCTGGCCGTCACCGGCAAGGCCCGCCATCCGCAGATCAAGGACGTGCCGACGCTCGAGGAACTGGGCCTGAAGGGCTTCGACGCCATGCAGTGGTACGGCGTGGTCGGACCGGCCGGCATGCCCGCCGACGTGGTGCGGGTGCTCAACGAAACGCTCAACACGGTGCTCAAGGCCCCCGACATGAGCGAGAAGCTGGCGATCGAAGCGATCGAGCCCATGCCGATGAGCCCGCAGCAGTTCGGCGACTACATCCGCGCCGACGTGGCGCGCTGGACCCAGCTCGCCCGCGACCGAAATATCCAGCTCGAGAACTGAGCCCCGACTTTCCTTTTCCACTCCCACCGATCAAGCGAAGACTTTTCATTCATGGCACGCAATACCCAGGTCGCCGCCGACCACAACGCCCCCCTCGTCACCCGCATCCTTGCCGACTACGTCGCCGGCCACGCCTCGCGCGGCTGGAGCGACGCGGTCGACCACGAGGCCCATCGGACCTTCCTCAACTGGCTGGGCTGCGCCGTCGGCGCGGCACGGCACGAAGCGGTCGAAGCCGCGCTGGCCGCCGTGCAGGTGCTGCAACCGGCGCCGCAAGCCACCCTGCTCGGGCGCAGCGAAAAGGTCGACATCGGCAGCGCCGCGCTGCTCAACGGCATCAGCTCGCACACCTTCGACTTCGACGACACGCACCTCAAGACCATCATCCATCCGGCCGGCCCGGTCGCCTCGGCGCTGCTGGCGCTGGCGGAGCACACCGGCGCCAGCGGCCGCGCGGTGCTCGATGCGCTGGTGCTCGGCATCGACGTCGCCTGCCGGCTCGGCAACACGGTCTATCCCGACCACTACGACCGCGGCTGGCACATCACGGGCACCACCGGCATGCTGGGCGCGGCGGCCGGCTGCGCCCGCCTGCTCGGGCTAGACGCCGACCGCACCGCGATGGCGCTCGGCATCGCGGCTTCGCAGCCGGTCGGCCTGCGCGAGCAGTTCGGCACCATGACCAAGCCCTTCCATCCGGGCGGCGCCGCGCGTGCCGGGCTGATGGCGGCCTTGATGGCGCAGCATGGCTACACCGCGAGCCCGCGGGCGATTGAGGCGCCGCGCGGCTGGGCCCAGGTGGTGTCGACCAAGTACGCCTGGAACGAGGTCACAGACGAACTCGGCGAGCGCTTCGAGATCTCGTTCAACAGCTACAAGCCCTTCGCCTGCGGCATCGTGATCCATCCGAGCATCGATGCCTGCGTGCAGCTGCGCGATCGCGGCGTCCAGCCCGAGCAGGTCGAGCGCATCGAACTCAAGGTCCATTCGCTGGTGCTCGAGCTCACCGGCAAGAAGGAGCCGGCCGACGGCCTGCAAGGCAAGTTCAGCGTCTACCACGGCTGCGCGGCCGGGCTGGTGTTCGGGCGGGCGGCGGAAGAGGAGTTCGCCGACGAGATCGTGAACCGGCCCGACGTCGTCGCGCTGCGCCGGAAGGTCGTGGCGACGGTCGACGATGGCATCGACGAGGCCAGCGCAGACGTCACAGCGGTGCTCACGGACGGCCGCCGCGAGCATGTGTTCGTCGCGCATGCGATCGGCTCGCTGCAGCGCCCGATGAGCGACGCCGACCTGGAGCGCAAGTTCCACGGCCTGTCGGACGCGATCCTCGGCGCGCCGCAGACGACCGCGCTGCTGGGCGCCTGCTGGGCGCTTGGCGCGGCTTCGGACGTCCGCGAACTGACCCGACTGGCGCGCCCCTAGGCCCCTAGGCCCCTAGGCCCCCTAGGCGGAGCCTTCAGCCACCACGCATGCCTCCCCCTGCATCCAGGAGAACAACCGATGAAATCCAAGGCGATGCTTCTCATCCTGCTCCTGCTGGGGAGCGCCGTATCGAGCGTGTCGGCCCAGGCCACGGACCCGGTCCTGTCGATCGAAGGCGGGAAGATCCGCGGCGTCGCGACCGAAGCGCCGGGCGTGACGCTCTTCAGGGCGGTCCCGTTCGCGGCGCCTCCCGTGGGCCCCAATCGCTGGAAGGCGCCCCAGTCGGTGCAGGCATGGTCCGGCGTGCGGGACGGCGCCGCATGGCCCAACCGATGCTTTCAGCTCGCCAACGCCAATCCACCCGGGACCTTCTATTTCAACGAGTTCTACTGGGACTCGTCCAAGGATCCGAAGGACAGCGAAGACTGCCTCTACCTGAACATCTGGGCGCCGCAGAAGGCCGCCGGCGCCACGCTGCCGGTGATGGTGTTCTTCCACGGCGGCGGCAACCGGCACGGCAACGTCTCTGAGGTCGAATTCAATGCCGCCAGGCTGGCCGCCAAGGGCATCATCGTCGTGACCACGGCCTACCGCCTGAACCTCATGGGATTCCTCGCCCTGCCTGGCATGAACGAATACGGCGCCGGTAACTTCGCCATCCTCGACGGCGTCGAATCGCTCAAGTGGGTCAGCAAGAACATCCGGGCCTTCGGCGGCGATCCCGGCCGGGTGACGATCGCCGGCCAGTCGGCCGGATCGCGCAACGTGCGGGCCCTGATGTCGACGCCGCTGTCGAAGGGCTTATTCCAGCGCGCCATCATGCACAGCAGCCCCACCGTCATGGCGCAGCCGGACAAGCTGAACTTSGTGGCGCTCGAGGACAAGGCGGCCGCGGCCGCCCCCGCGTTCCAGAAGCTCTTTCCCGGCAAGACCCTCGACGACCTCAGAAAGATCCCGGCGGAGGAGTTCTACAAGGACGAGGCCAAGGCCGACCCGATGTTCGCCGTGACGAGCGGGAAGTACGCGGCCATCGACGGCACGGTCCTGAGCCGGGAATCGGTCGACCTGCTGAAAGCCGGCGCGCTCAACGGCGTGGACGTCATGGTCGGCACCGTGGCCGACGAGCGGACGGCGCTGGATGGCGCGCCGGACAAGCAGATGGAAGTCGCAGACTTCCATGCGTACTGGAAGAAGCTGCTGGGCGAAGACCTCTACGCCAGGTACCGGTTCGAGAAGCTGTACCCGGCCTCCACCCGGACAGATGCCTACCGCCAGCATCTCAAGGCCCAGGCCGACATGGCGCTCGAGCAGAACCGGATCGCGGGCACGGTGCTGAAGGCGCAGAACCCCGGCAGCAAGGTCTTTGTCTTCTACTTCGATCACCCCACGCCCGGACGCGACCGCGAGTACTACGGCTCGTGGCATTCGTCGGATCTCTGGTACGTCTTCAACTCGCTGCGCAACGAGCCCGGCCAGCGTGCATGGAGACCCTCCGATTTCGAACTGGCGGAGCAGGCGTCATCGTACTGGGCCAATTTCGTCAAGACGGGCGACCCCAATGGAGACGGCCTGCCGACCTGGCGCCAGAGCGACCGATCCAACAACGGCGCCTACCTGTGGTTCGCAGAGAAATCGACGGGCTCGACCAGCGGGTCGCCGTATGCAGGCACGACGGCCGAAGGCCGCAACGCGCTGTTCCATGACTACGAGATGAGCTACTACGGGCTGGACAGGTAGTGCGCCCCCAAGCAACCGCCATCGAATGACGCCCATGAAGAAGCTCCTCTCCCTGATCCTGGCCGCCGCAATCGCCGCCATCCTCGCGGGCTGCGCCAGCAAGCCCACCGACGCGCGGGCCGGCGTCATCGCCGAGCTCGGCGGCGCGAACAAACTGCGGGTCGCGATCAACCTCGGCAATCCCATCCTCGCGAGTCGCAGTGCAGCGGGCGACCTCCAGGGCGTCTCGGTGGACCTCGCGCGCGAGGCAGGCCGCCGCCTCGACCTGCCGATCGAACTGGTGGCGTTCAACTCCGCCGGCAACGTGGTCGAAGCCGTGAAGGCGCGGCAGGTCGACCTGGCCTTCGTCGCAATCGACCCGGTGCGCGCGGCGGACATGGAATACACCGCGCCCTACGTGATCATCGAAGGGGCCTACCTGGTGCGCACCGGCTCGCCGCTGCAACAAAATGACGACGTCGACCGCCCAGGCACCCGTGTCGCCGTCGGCCGCGGCAGCGCCTACGACCTGTACCTCACGCGCGCACTGAAATCCGCGACCCTGGTGCGCGCGCCGACCTCACCCGAGGTGACCAACCTGTTCCTGGCGCAGAAGCTCGAGGTTGCCGCCGGCGTGAAGCAGCAGCTGGAAGCGGACGCCAAGCGCGTCGGCGGCGTCCGCCTTCTGCCAGGACGCTTCATGGTCATCGAACAGGCGATGGGCGTGCCCAAGGGCCGGGTCGCGACCCAGGCCTGGCTCAGCGGCTTCATCGAGGAGATGAAGGCCTCCGGCTTCGTCGCGGCATCGCTGCAGAAGCACGGCATCGAAGGTGCCGGCGTGGCGCCCCCTGGGCGACCTCCGAACATCGACAGGCTGCCCTCCGGCCGATAGCATGACTGCTGCGTACTCAGCGATTCAACTCCTTGGAGATGTCGTGAAAACCCTGATCGCCGCAGCAGCCGGACTCACGATGGCGGTGTCGTCCACGGCGTTCGCCCAGCCCCGGCACTCTCCGCCGCCTCGTCACGACTCGTCTGCGAACAATGCAGCGGCAGCCTTGGCGGCCGTCGCGATCGGCGGCGTCATCGCGGCGGCGATCGCCAAGGACCGGGAGCAGCACCAGTACCAATACCCGTACCCGTACCCGCCCTACGGCTACGGCGCCAACCCCTATCCGCCGCCGCCACCACCGACCGACAACGTGTCCTTCTCTCCGGCCCCCGGTGTCATGTGCTACGGCGCCCAGCGCGCCTGCTTCAGGGGCATGGTCTACGCAGCGGACTGGTCTGCACAGGTTTTTCAGTACTGAGGGCGACGSATGAGAAACATCGCCTGCCTTCTTTGTATGGCGGCGCTCGCCGCCTGCACCACCGCGCCGCAGCAAGACAGCGCCAAGCCCGCGCCACCACCGGTTGCGGCGCCGGTGCCGCCTCCCCCTCCGGCACCGGCACCCGACATCGCGCCGAGCGAGGCCGGCAAGGCCGAGGTCATGAAAGTACTGGTCGACACCATGACTCCCTGGTGGACGCCGGAGCAGCGTGGGCTGATGTTCTATGTCGGCTACTTCAGCGCGGCGTCGGCGATGTGCGACACGCTGGAAATCGACCAAGCGAAGGTCGACACCTTGATCCGCACGAAATTCCTGCAGCCACAGAACAGGCCCAAGGGCCCGGCGACCGGGAACGAACTGCGGTTTCGCAAGGAGATCTTCCTGATGCACCTGGGCATGGTGACCGGCGCCGTGATGGGATCGCACCGGGGCGACCTGCCTGGGTTCTGCGCCGATGCCGCCGACATGAAGGTCAAGATTCCGGGCACATCCAATCTGTTCAAGCTTTCCAAGTAGCCCGAGCAGGCCTCGTTCTCGGGCGGCCCGCGACGGGCGAGGCGGATCCGAATCCCACCTACGCGAAGGCGGAGTCCCGGACTGCCCCGCGCTCTCGCGGTGAAGGTCAATATGGCGCTTCGACTCGACAAGGCGGCTCCGCGAGTGCGCAGGCAAGGGGTAGACGATGACACACCGAATCTTGGCAATCACCGTGGGGGCGATGTTCAGCCTCCGAAGAGCCACTGCGCTCCTGACGCTGGTTCTTGCGGCATGCGCAACTGCGCCTCAGCCTTGGGGGGAGTGGACCGATCCGGCGCTGGGAAAGGACTCCAGGATCTTGAGAATGGACAAGACTCTCATCGCCTGCGAGACCTTCGATCTTACGACCCGCCAGTTGTGCCAGGACGGCCTCATTCAAGAGCTTGAACTGAGAGGCGCTCACCCCGTCGTCGTTCCGGCAGCGACCCAGCTGTTCGGCCGCGAACTGGAGAGTCAGCTGGCAACGAGTGCGGCCGCCGTCGGARCCAACGCCGTGTTCATTCTGACGCTGGCGCCGGCAACGACCGCGCTGGGATCCGGACTGTCCGTTGGCGTTGGCGGCTTCAGCTTCGGCAGGAACAGTGGAGCCGGCATCGGTCTGAGCTTTCCAGTGGGAGGCGGCTGGGGGAGCACCGGCTTTTCGGCCAATGGCCGCGTGACCGATGTTCGCAATGGCCGCGTGGTGTGGAGCAGCAGCTTCGTTTCCTCGTCCTCGTCGGACCTCGGCGCACAGTTCAGAAGCCTAACCCGCGCCGTGCTCGACTCGGCACAAAACGCAGGCCTGCTCTGAATCGCTTGTCAGCTGATGCCCGCGCGTTGAAGCGACGCGCGCTCACTGCGCCAGCGTGATGTTGGCGTCTTTGACGATCCTGGCGTAGATCGCGGCGTCCGCACGCAGCACCTTCCGGAACTCTTCCGGCGTGCAATCCGCGACCTGCAGGCCCAGCGCCTCGATCTTTGCCGTGACATCCGGCAGACGCAGGATGCGGTTGATTTCCTCCGACAGCTTGTGGACCACCGGCGCCGGCGTCCCGGCCGGAAGGAACACGCCGAACCAGCCATAGGGATCGAAGGAGTGATAACCCAGCTCGACGAAGGTCGGCACGTCCGGCAGCCCCGGCATGCGCTGGGTACCGGTCACCGCCAGGGGCCGCATCGATTTCAGGTGCGGCCGGGCGCTTGCGCTGTCGATGAAGGCCGAAGCGAGCTGGCCGCCGACCAGGTTGGTGACCAGCGGCGCAGCACCCTGGAAAGGCACATGCACCAGGTCGATGCCGGCCTGCATGTTCAGCAGCGCGCCCTGGATGTGGGCCGAGGTGCCGGCGCCATAGCTGCCGAAGTTGTACTTGCCGGGGCTGGCCTTCACCATCGCGATGAAGTCCTTCAGGGTCCTGGCGGGCGAATCGAGCGGCACCGCCAGCAGGCTCGGGCTGCGCGCGATCATCGTGACCGGCGCCAGGTCCTTGAGCGGATCGTAGGGCAGCTTGTCCATGAGCGGCGGCTGCTGGATCAGCGCCGTGATGCCGATCAGCATCGTGTAGCCGTCGGGCGGCGCCTTGACGACGAATTGGTTGCCGATGGTGCCACCGGCGCCGGGCCGGTTCTCCACCATCGTCACCTGCCCCCAGGCTTCCTGCAGCTTCTGTGCGATGGTGCGCGCCAGAGTGTCGGTGGCACCGCCGGCGGGGTACGGCACGATCAGCTTCAGCGGCTGGCTGGGATAGCTCGTCTGCGCCAAGGCCGGAACGGCCAGCAGGCTGGCCAGTCCGGCCGCCACGCAGAGCCTGCGCATCTTCGATGTCTTCATGGGCTTTTGTCTCCTCTGGGGGTGAATAGAAATCAGAGCGTGTCGTTGGTACCGAGGATCGCGGTGGCCTGGCTCGACAGCATCCCGCCGTTGCCGTGCGCGAGCGCGGTGCGGACCCCCGCCACCTGCCGCTCGCCGGCTTCGCCGCGCAGCTGCCGCACCGCCTCGATCAGCGCGAAGATGCCGTACATGCCGGGGTGCACGCAGGACAATCCGCCGCCGTTGGTATTGACCGGCAGTCTGCCGCCGGGTGCGATGGCACCGTCGGCAACAAAGCGGCCGGCCTCGCCCTTGCGGCAGAAGCCCAGGTCTTCGAGGAACAGCAGCGTGTTGATCGTGAAGGCGTCGTACAGCTGCACGACGTCGATGTCCGCCGGCGCGAGCCCCGCCATTGCGAAGGCCTCGCGGCCCGACTGGCTGGCCGCCGTGACCGTGAGGTCCGCCATCGAGGAAATCTGCCGGTTCCACACCGCCGTGGCATTGCCCAGCACGTAGACAGGCTTCTTCGGCAGGTCCGGCGCGCGCTCCGCGCTCACCAGCACGAACGCGCCGCTGCCATCGGTGACCAGGCAGCAGTCGCGCACGGTCAGGGGGTCCGAGACCATCCGGGCAGCCAGCACGTCCTCGCGCGTCAGCGGATCGCGCATGAAGGCTTCCGGGTTGAGCCGCGCCCAGGCGCGGGCGGCCACCGCGACCTCGGCCAGCTGCTCGCGCGTGGTGCCGAACGCGTGCATGTGGCGCGAGGCGGCCAGCGCATAGGCGGACACCGGCAGCATCGGCTCGTAGGGTTGCTCGTAGGGCTGCGGGTCGAGGAAGCGGCGCGCCGCGACGATCTCGCGCCGCCCGAAAGCGGCGCTGCGCTGTGCGCTGCCATAGCAGACCAGCACCGCGCTGCACTGGCCGGAGCGGATCGCCTGCATCGCCGGCAGCAGGTGCGCGACGAAGCTGCTGCCGCCCAGCATCGTGCCGTCGATGTAGCGCGGATTCAGTCCGAGGTACTCGACCACCGGCAAGGGCCACATCGCGGCCGAAGCACTCGCGGTGCAGAGCCCGTCGATGTCGCTCATCGCGAGGCCGGCGTCGGCCACGGCCGCCCGGGCCGAGCGCGCCAGCAGCTCCATGTCGGTGAAGCCGGGCGCCTCGCCGCAGCCGAATGTGGYGACGCCCGCGATGGCGGCGCTGCCACGCAGCGCCTTCAGTCCGGCGCTCATGGCTTGGCTCCTTCGAGCGCGTCGAACAGCAGCAGACCGCGCCCATCCTTCAGCTGCACCCTGGCCTTGACGCGCTGGCCGATGCGCACCGCGTCGGGCGAGAGGTTGTCGACCCGGCTCATGAGCCGCACGCCTTCGTCGAGGTCGATCAGGCTGACATTGAGGTCGCCGCCGTCGGCGGGCTTGTGCCGCACCGTGGTGACAGCATGCACGGTTCCGAGGCCGACGGGCGCCGTCCATTCGAGCGCCGTGCTGCCGCAATGCGGGCAGCTTTCGCGCGGGTAGTAGACATGGCGGCCGCAATCGGCGCAGCGCTGCAGCAGGAATCGGCCGGCGTCGAGCTCTCGCTGGTGGAAGGCCTGTACGCCGATGGCGGTGTCCGAAGTCACGATGCACTCTCCTTGTTCGCCGGCCACTGGAACGGCAGCGGCTGCTTGTCGAGAAAGCGCTGCACCGCGTCACGGTGCTCGGCGCTGCCGAAGGCCAGCGCCTGCGCGTTGGCCTCGGCATCGAACAGTGCGGCCAGGGCCCCGGCATCGCCGGTGGCGCGCTTYACCAGGCTCACGGCCAGCGGCGACGCACCCGCGAAGCTCTCGGCCAGGGCCAGCGCGCGCGGCATCAGATGGTCGGCGTCGTGCAGTTCCATCGCAATGCCGAGGTCGCGGGCTTCGACGGCCCCGACCTCGCGCGCCGACAGCATCAGTTCGCGCGCCCGCTGGGCACCCACCACGCGCGGCAGCAGGTAGAAGGCACCGCAGTCCGGAACCAGGCCCAGCTTGAGGAAGGACATGCAGAAGCGCGCCCGCGGCGACGCCAGCACGAAGTCGGCGGCCAGCGCCAGGCTGAAGCCGGCGCCGTAGGCGGCGCCGTCGACGGCGGCGATCACCGGCTTGTCCATCAGGATCAGGTCGCTGAACCAGCGCTGCGTGCCCTGCATGCGGGTGCGCCAGCCGGCGTTGTCGAGGTCGGCGTCGGCTATGCCGCGCAGGTCGCCGCCGGAACAGAACTGGCCGTTGGCACCGGTCAGCACCAGCGCGCGGACCTCCGCATCGGCGCGTATTTGCGCGATGACCTGGGCCAGTTCGTCGCGCAATGCGGCGCTGAAGGCGTTGCGGTTGGCCGGGCTGTCCAGCGTCAGCACGGCGGTGCCGCCCTGGCGCACGCAGCGCAGCGTCGTGAGCTCGTTCATGGAGGGGGCTCCTGGGCGGCGGCGCGATGCGCTTCCTGCAGTTCGCGCCAGAGAATCTTTCCGGTGCCGGACTTCGGCAGGCTGTCGAGGAACTCGACGACACGGGGCGCCTTGTAGACCGCCATGCAGTCGCGGCACCAGGCCACGATGTCCTGCTCGCTGACGCGGCCGCGCTGCTGCGGCTTCAGCACCACCAGCGCCTTGACGGTCTCGCCGCGCCTGCCGTCCGGCACCGCGATCACGCAGGCCTCGTGGATCGCCGGATGCTGGTACATCGCGTTCTCGACCTCGGTGGGCCAAACCTTGTAGCCGGACGCATTGATCATCCGCTTGAGGCGATCGCGCAGAAAGAAATAGCCCTCCTCGTCCATCGAGGCCAGGTCGCCGGTGCGGAAGAAGCGCTGGCCGTCGATCTCGATGAAGGCATCGCGGTCGGCGGCCGAATTGCGCCAGTAGCCCTTCATCAGCTGCGCGCCGCGCGTCACGAGCTCGCCGACTCCGCCGGGCGGCAGCGGCTCGAGGCTGACCGGGTCGACGATGCGCGAATCGACACCCTGCGTCGGCATGCCCAGGCACTGGCGCTTGCCGCGCGCGATCGGGTTGGCATGCAGGAAGGACGCAGTCTCCGTAAGGCCGTAGCCCTCGTTGTAGGCCAGGCCGTAGCGCTGCGAAAGCATGGCCGAGACCGCTTCGGGCATCGCAGCGCCGCCGCCCGAGAGCAGGGCCAGGCTGGACAGGTCGTGACGCTGTGCTTGCGCATGCGAGAACAGGTCGATCACCATCGCCGGCGGCGCCGACCAGGCGCTGACCGCGTGGCGCTCGATCAGGCGCGCGGCCATCGCGGGATCCCAGCGCGGCATCATCACCGCAGTGGCGCCGAGGAAGATCGGCAGGTTCATGCCGTTCTGCAGGCCCAGCATGTGAAAGAGCGGCGCGACCGCGAGCGTCACCGTTTCGACGTGCAGCTGCTTCCACACCGCCGAGGAAGCCAGCGAGGCCAGCAGCGTCGCATGCGTGTGCATGCAGCCCTTGGGATGTCCCGTGGTGCCGGAGGTGTAGGGCAGCACGGCCAGATCGTCGGGCGACAGGGCCGGCGTGGTGGGCGAAAGCGCCAGCGAGATCGCCTGTTCGAAGCCATGCAGCGACGCATCGTCCTCGCGCTGTGCGCGGGGCGCCGTGACCCAGCCGGGCAGTTCGTCGTCGCCCGCCGGCGCGATGGCATCCGAATAGGCATGAACGATGACGTGGCGCAGCTCGCCCTCCCCCTCGCCCAGCGCCAGCACGGGCAGCAGGTCCTGCGCGGCGAAGGCGACGCGGGCTCCGCTGTCGACGGCATAGTGGCGCACCTCCGCGGACTTGCTCATGGGGTTCACCGGCACCACGACGGCACCGGCGCGCAGCACGGCGTAGAAGGCGATGACGAACTGCGGGCAGTTCTGGCTCGCGAGCAGCACCCGCTCGCCCGGCGCGACGCCCAGGCGCTGCTGCAGGTAGGCGGCCAGCGCGTCGACGCGCCGCCGCAGATCGGCATAGGTGGTCATCGCGCCGCAGTAGGCGATCGCCGGCTTGTCGGGAAAGCGGCTCGCCGCCGTCTCCAGGCATTCGGGCAAGGTCGCGCGCGGCACCCGCAGCACGCGCGCCACGCCCTTGGGCCAGAAGCGCAAGTGCGGCGCCGGATTCATAACTCCCGCTCCAGTGCCCGGGCAATGATCTCCTTCATCACCTCGTTGGCGCCACCGTAGATGCGGCCGACGCGCACATCGGCATAGAGCCGCGCGATCGGGTACTCGTTCATGAAGCCGTAGCCGCCGTGCAGCTGCAGGCACTCGTCGACGATGCGGCAGCAGGCATCGGTGGTCCACCACTTGGCCATCGCCGCGGTCGGCACGTCGAGCTGGCCGGCCATCAGGCGGGCGATGCAATCGTCCACGAAGGCGCGCGCCACCTGCGCCTGGGTCTCGCATTCGGCCAACTTGAAGCGCGTGTTCTGCATCTTGAGCAGCGGCTCGCCGAAGACCTGGCGGTCGCGCACATAGGCCACGGTCTCGGCGATCGCCCGCTGCATGGTCGCGACCGCGCCGACCGCGATCAGCATGCGCTCGCGCGGCAGCTGCTGCATGAGCTGCGCGAAGCCGCGGCCCTCCTCGCCGCCGAGCAGGCAGTCGACGCCCACGCGCACGTCGTCGAAGAACAGCTCGGTGGTGTCCAGCGTCTTCTGGCCCATCTTGTCGAGCAGCGGACCACGACGGAAGCCCGGCGTGCCTTCGGTCTCGACCATCAGCAGCGAGATGCCCCTGGCGCCGCCCGCGGCATCGGTCTTCGCCGCGACGCAGACCAGCCCGGCATGCATGCCGTTGGTGATGAATGTCTTGTTGCCGGTGATGCGCCAATGACCGCCATCGCGCCGCGCCTTCGTCTTGATGCGCTRCAGGTCGGTGCCGGCGCCGGGCTCGGTCATCGCGATGGCCGCCACCAGCTCGCCGCTGGCCATGCGGGGCAGCCAGCGGCGCTTCTGTTCCTCGGTGCCGTAGGCCAGCAGGTAATGGGCCACGATGCCGCTGTGCACGTTGTTGCTGAAGCTCTGCGCCATCGCGCGCATCTGCTCCTCGCAAATCACCGCCTCGTGCAGGAAGCTCCCGCCGCCGCCACCGTAGGCCTCCGGGAGGCTCGCGCACAGCAGGCCGGCCTGGCCCGCTCGGGTCCAGATGTCGCGATCGGCATGCTGCTGCGCGCGCCAGCGCGACTCGTTGGGAACGCATTCGCGCTCGAAGAACCGGCGCGCGCTGTCGCGCAGCATCTGCAGCTCTTCGTTCATCCACGGCCGCGTGGCGTTCACGGCCGCCCGCCTCCGCAGACCAGCACCTGCCCGCTGACGTAGTTCGATTCCGGGATGCAGAACATGTAGACGGCACCGGCCGCCTCCTGAGGCGTGCCGCCACGGCCCAGTGGAATCAGGGCCTCGGCGTTCTTGAGGATCTGCGGGTTGACGCCGACCTTGATCTGCCGGCCCTCGATGTCGATGCTGGCGCCGGCGGCGGCGTCCGCCTCGGTCAGACGGGTCTTGATCAGGCCGAAGGCGACGCTGTTGACGTTGACCTTGTAGCGGCCCCATTCCTTGGCCATCGCCTTGGTCAGGCCGTTGATGCCGGCCTTGGCGGCCGCGTAGTTGGCCTGGCCCGCATTGCCGTACACGCCGGAGGTGGACGAGATGTTGACCACCTTGCGAAACAGCTCGCGGCCCTCGTCGACCTCGCGCCGGGCCGCGTCGCGGATGAAGCCGGAGGCCGCGCGCAGGATGCGGAAGGGCGCGGTCAGGTGCACGGCCAGCATCGCTTCCCACTGCTCGTCGGTCATCTTCTGCACCACGTTGTCCCAGGTGTAGCCGGCGTTGTTGACGATGATGTCCAGGCCGCCGTAGGTCTCGACGGCGGTGCCCACGAAGCGGTCGGCGAAGACGGCGTCGGTCACGCTGCCGACGCAGGCGATGGCGCTGCCGCCCGCGGCCACGATCTCGGCGACGGTCTGCGCGGCCGGATCGGCATCGAGGTCGTTGATGACCAGGCGCGCGCCTTCTTTTGCCAGCTTGAGCGCGATCTCGCGCCCGATGCCACGGCCGGAGCCGGAGACGATGGCGACCTTGCCTTCGAGTTTTCGGTTCATGTGTCTCTTCCTTGTTTCTGATTCACGGCCAGGCGACCAACGCCTCGCCGGCCAGCCTGGGAGCGCCATGCTGGTTAGTGGTGTCTACGTGCAGTCGCACGCAGCGCCTGCCTTCGTGCTCGAACTTCTCGGCGACCTTGCCGGTGCAGCGGATGTGCTCGCCCACCTGCGTGATGGCGGCGAAGCGAATGTCCAGCGATCGGATTGCCGACTGCGGCACCCAGTGCGTCAGCAGCCGGCCCAGCCATGCGGCCGACAACATCCCGTGCGCAAAAACGTCCGGCATGCCGGCGGAGCGCGCGAAGTCGGTGTCGACGTGAATCGGGTTGTGGTCGCCGGAGGCGCCGCAGTACAGCGCCAGCGTGAGACGGCTGAGGGCCGGAAGCTCCAGCGGCGGCAGGGTGTCGCCCGCTTGCAGAGCGTGCCAGTCGGGGAGGGTGGTGTTCATCGGCTGGCTTCCTTTCATGAATTCCGCACCACGGTCACGCAGCGCAGTTCGGCGACGAGTTCGCCACGMTGGTTGGTGACGCGCGTCAGGCGCACGACGAATTCCAGCGCGCCGCCCTTCTTGTCGTAGATGTCGGCGATGCGCTGCTGAAAGTTCAGCGTATCGCCCGCGTAGGCCATCGCGTGGTAGACGAAGCCCTGCTCGCCGTGCAGCAGGCTGCGGTAGTCCATGCCCAGCAGCTCACGGATGGCGGCGGGATCGGGCGCCTCCATCTCGAGGCAGAACAGGAAGGTCGGCGGCACCGGCAGGCCCGGGTGTCCCGCGGCGCGGGCGGCGGCTTCGTCGACATAGACCGGGTCGGTCTGCCCGGTGGCCTTGGCGAAGAAGCGCAGGCGGCCCGTCTCCACTTCGACCTGGAACGGCGGCAGCGTGTGGCCGATATGGCGGCGGTCGATCATTGCACCGATTGGTAGAGCGTGACGACGCAGGCGCCGCCGAGGCCCAGGTTGTGCTGCAGCGCGAGGCGCGCGCCCTCGACCTGGCGCTGCTCTGCCCGCCCGCGCAGCTGCCACACCAGCTCCGCGCATTGGGCGAGCCCGGTGGCGCCGAGCGGATGCCCCTTGGACAGCAGGCCGCCCGAGGGGTTGGTGACCACCCGGCCCCCATAGGTGTTGTCGCCCTCGACGATGAAGCGCTCGGCCGTGCCTTCGGGCGTCAGGCCCAGCGCCTCGTAGGTGATCAGCTCGTTGGCGGTGAAGCAGTCGTGCAGCTCGACGACGTCGAGTTCCTCGGGGCCGATGCCGGCGTCCTCGTACACCTGGCGGGCCGCGGCGGCCGTCATGTCGTAGCCCACCAGCTTGCGCATGTCGCGGCTCTCGAAGGTCGACGGCGTATCGGTCGTCATCGCCTGCGCCGCGATCACGACCCGCATGTCCAGGCCATGCTTCTTCGCGAACTCGGCCGAGCAGACGATCGCCGCGGCCGCGCCGCAGGTCGGCGGGCAGCACTGGAAGCGCGTGAGCGGATCGAACACCGGTGCCGAAGCCATCACCTCGTCGAGCGTCAGCGTCTGGCGGAACACCGCGAGCGGGTTGCGGGCCGCGTGTTGCCGCGCCTTGACCGCGATGCGACCGAAGGTGTCGCGGCGAATTCCGTACTGCGCCATGTAGTCGCGGCCGGCGCCGCCGAAGAACTGCGCCGCGCGCGGCGCCTCGGGGACGAAGCCCTGCTTCTCGGTCATGACCTCGGCGAAGCGCGCCATCGGCGACGGCCGGTCATCGTAGGCGCCCTTGAGCGCGCCGGGCTGCATCTGCTCGAAGCCGAGCGCGATCGCGCATTCGACCATGCCGCTCTCGACCGCCTGGCGCGCGAGGAACAGCGCGCTCGATCCGGTCGAGCAGTTGTTGTTGAGGTTGAAGACCGGGATGCCGGTCAGGCCGACGCCGTAGATGGCCGCCTGGCCGGCCGTCGAATCACCGTAGACATAGCCCACGTAGGCCTGCTGCACGAGCGCATAGTCGACGCCGGCATCGTCGAGCGCGAGCCGTGCGGCGCGCGCGCCCATCACGGTGTAGGGGTCGCTGGCACCGGGCTTGGTGAAGGGGATCATGCCCACGCCGACCACATGGACGGGGCGCTGCATACGCGTCATGGAAACTCCTGATGGGACTGGGGACGATGAAGACAAGTCTCGGCCGATGCGCCGGCCTCGACAATCGCGGATCGGGCCAAAACGATTGGCCGAAACGTTCACGCAAGGTCGCAATAGCGGAAGGTGCCCATGGCGCGCGCCGCCACCTCGCCGCCGGCGTCGATGACGGCGGCTTCGCAGAAGCACACCGAGCGGCCGCCGCCGGTGGTGATCCCCTTGGCCTGCAGCCGTCCGCTGGTGGGCCGCATGAAGGCGATATGCATATCGACCGTGACGACCTCGCGGCCATAGGCCACGCGCGACAGCGCGGCATGCGCCATCGCGCTGTCGAGCAGGGTCATCAGCACGCCGCCATGGCCGCGGTCATGGTTGTTCAGCAGCTCGGGGCGCAGTTCCACCGACACGATGGATTCGCCGGCTTCGGCGCGCTCGACCCGCAGGCCGAGGTGCTCCGAGAATGGAACGTAGCGCAGCGGCCCGCTGCGCGGCTTGTCGCCCTGCTCCCGCGGCGTCACGGCGAGGTGGACTCTCATGCCTCCTCCCGCTGCGATGCCGACGCCGCCGCGGTGAAGTCGCGCGGTCCTGTCAACCCCAGGCCGCCGTCGACGGGAATGACCGCGCCGGTGATGTAGGCGCCCCACTCGCTGGCCAGCAGCATCGCCATGCGGCTGATGTCATCGATGCGGCCGAGGCGCTTGAGCGGCACGCGCTCGGCCATCGCCTTCATCGTCTCGTCGGTCGGCGCGAGGCGCTTCAGCCCCTCGGTGTCGGCAATCGGTCCGGGAACGATGGAGTTGATGCGGATGCCCTGCGGCCCCCATTCGAGCGCCAGCACCCGCGTCAGCATGTCGACGCCTGCCTTGGCTGCGCAGACATGGGCCTGGAAGGGCGTCGGGATGAAAGCCTGCCCGGCGGAGATCTGGACCACGCAGGCGCCCGGCCTACGCAGGTGGGCATGCGCCAGCCGGGCGACGTTGAAGCTGCCGAGCAGGTCGATGTCGACCACCGTCTTGAAGGCGTTGGGCGACATGTCAAGCGCGCTGGCGAGGAAGTTTCCCGCCGCGCCCGAGACCAGCACGTCGATCGGACCGAAGCGGCTCGCGGCCTGCGCGAAGGCAGTCTCTAGCGCCGCCGGCTGGCGCACGTCCGCCGGAATCCCGAGCGCCTCGGTGCCGAGCGCTTCGAGCTGCTGCGCCGCCGTCGCGACCTTGTCGGGCGAACGGCTGAGCACCGTGATGCGCGCACCCGCACGGGCGAAGGCCTGGGCGATGCCGAAGTTGATGCCGCTGGAGCCGCCGGCCACGAATACATGGCGGCCCTTGAAGTCGAAGGCGGAGAAGTCCATGGTGTTCACTCCGGCTTGAAGCCGAGCTCGGCCAACATCTTCGCGTCGCGCCCGAACTGCGCCTTGGCATAGGCGGCGTAGGCATCGCCGTCGATCCACTTCGGCTGCATGTCGAACTGCTCCAGCTGGTTCAGGTAGGCCGGATCGGCAGCAGCCTTGCGGAAGGCGGCGACCAGCCGCGCGGCGATCTTCGGGTCCAGGTTCTTCGGCGCCACCAGGCCGACCGGCGACTCGATGACGAGGTCGTGGCCGAGCTCCTTCAGCGTCGGCACGCCCGGATAGCGCGGCAGACGCTCGGCGGTGAAGGTGGCCAGCAACCGCACCTTGCCGCCCTGCACCTGCGGGCCGAAGCCCGGGTCGCCATAGACGTCGAGATGGTGGCCGATCAGCGCCGTGAAGGCTTCGCCGCCGCCCTTGAAAGGCACCATGTTGAAGCTCGTGCCGTTCATGCGCGCGAGCCGCTCGCCATAGATGCGGTTGATGCTGGTGGCGCCCACGGTGCCCCAGCTGATCGCGCCGGGCCGCTTCTTGGCATCGGCGAGCAGTTCGTCCAGTGTCTTCCACGGCGCGTCGCTGGCCACCGCGATGCCGGTGGCCATTCCGAATAGGCCGGCCAGGTAGCTAAAGTCGCGCAGCGGATCCCAGTTGACCTTTTGCAGCAACGGCGCGCGGATCACCGAGTTGTGCATCACGGCCAGCGTGTAGCCGTCGGCCTCGTTCATCAGCGCTACCGAGCCCGGGCCCGTGATGCCGCCGGCGCCCGGCCGGTGCATCAGCACGATCGGTTGGCCAAGGTCGCGCGATGCGACGTCGGCCAACGCGCGGAACATCGGATCGAAGGAGCCGCCGGCAGGGAAAGGCATCACCAGGGTGATCGGCCTGCTCGGAAACGGGTCGGCGGCGAAGGCGGGAGCGGCCGCCGCGGCGGCGCCGAGCGCGAGCAGCGCAGCGACGGCCGAGCGACGCCGCATCGAGCGGAAGGGTGGGTTCATGGAGTCTCCTGTCATTCGGGTGGGCGGAAATTCAAGTGGCCCGCGGCAGCGGCAGATAGCGGAAGGAGCCCTGGGCCTGAGCGACGACACGCCCGGCGGCATCGCGGAGCGAGGCGCTGCACCAGGCGACGCCGCCATCGTGCCGAACGACTTCGCCATCCGCCGTGAGCGTGCCGCGACCCGGCTGCAGAAAACTCGTGTTGAGGTTGAGCGTCACGGCGGTGCGCTCGAAGTCGAACAGCGACACGGCCGCGCTCGCCATCACCACGTCGAGCAGCGTGGCCACCACGCCGCCATGCACCGCGCCGATGACGTTGCCGAGGTCCGGCCGCGCGTCGATGACGAGGCGAGCGCGCCCGCCTTCGGAGAACTCGCGGCGCACGCCCAGCAGCCGCATGAAGGGCACCTGGGCGAAGACGTTGCGCCGGTCATCGAACGCCACCGGCTTCACGCGCGCACCCTTTCACGCAGCACGTTCTTGAGCACCTTGCCGGCCGCCGACATCGGCAGATCGGGTACGAAGCTGATGCCACGGGGACACTTGTAGCCCGCGAGGCGCTCGCGGCACCAGGCGCGGAGTTCGTCCACGGTGATGGAGGCATCCCCGCCCGTCACCACGACGGCATGCACCGCCTCGCCCCAGCGCACATCCGGTACGCCGATGACCGCCGCGTTCGCGACCTGCGGATGCCTGCGCAGCGCGGCCTCCACCTCGGCGCAGTACACGTTCTCGCCGCCGCTGATGATCATGTCCTTGAGGCGATCGACGATGAACAGATGGCCATCGGGCAGCATGCGGCCCGCGTCGCCGGTGCGGAACCAGCCATCGCGAAAGGCGGCGGCCGTGGCTTCGGGATTGCGCCAGTAGCCCTGCATGACCATCGGTCCGCGCGTCAGCACTTCGCCCACTTCGCCGCACGGCAATTCGCGGCCGCTCTCGTCGGCGACGATGATTTCCGCGCCGAGGCCCGCGCGGCCCACCGAGTTCAGGCGGCCCAGCGCGCGCGCCTCGGGCCGGTGGTTCGCGGGCAGGTTGATGCACACCGCGCCCGCCGTTTCGGTGAGCCCGTAGGCCTGGAAGAACTCGGCATGCGCCCATGCGGCCAGCGCCCGGTCGAGTAGGTCGGGCGGCATCGGCGCGGCGCCGAAGGCGATGCGGTCGAGGCTGCGCACGCGCTCGGGCGTGAATGCGGGGTCATCGAGCAGCGACTGCAGCATGCTCGGCACCACCATGATGTCGCTGATGCCGTGCGCCGCGATCGCCTCGATCACCGACGCGGGACGAAATTGCGCCATCGTCACGCAGCTCCCGCCGACAATCAACTGCCCCACCAGGCGGCCAAGCCCGGCCACGTGGAACAGCGGCGCCACGAGCAGCGAGACCGAGTCCGGCGCGTTGTTGAGTTCTGCGCCGCGCGTCATCGACGCGCTCCAGAAGTTCGCGTGGCTCAGCATCACGCCCTTCGACCGGCCCGTGGTGCCGCCCGTGTAGAGGATCGCCGCGAGCGCGTCTCCGCTGGTGCGGGTGTCGGGCAGCGGCGCCAGCCTCGCGCCTTCTTCCTCGAACGCGCTCAGGTGCAGCGTGGCGGGCGCGCCGCCGGGCACCTGCGCGGCGAGCGACTCGTCGACGAGCAGCAGCGAGGCCTCGCTGTCCTCGAGCGCGAAGGCCAGCTCGGGCGTGCTCCAACGGATGTTCAGCGGACAGGCGATGGCGCCGAGCCACCAGCACGCGAGCATGGTGCACACCAGCCGGTCGCTGTTGGGCGAAAGCAGCGCCACGCGGTCGCCGCGCGCGATGCCGCGTTTGGCCAGCGCGGCCGCCTGGCGGGCGATGCCGTCCGCGAGCTGCGCATGCGTGTGGCGGCGCGTGCCGGCTTCGCCGACGTGAGTGAGCGCCGTCTTGTCGGGATTGCGCTGGAGCGCGCGATGCAGGCCTTGGGTCAGGTACATGCGGCACAGCTTAGGCCGTGACGCGCGCCGGACGAATGGCGGGAAGCGCCAAAGGGCTTGGCGGATCCGCTCAGACCGGCGCCGGGCCGTCACCAAGTGACGAGCGTGGGGGCCTCAGCGTTCGGCGCCGTGCACCAGGCGGTACTCGCCCGGGGCCACGCCGGTCCACTGCTTGAAGGCGCGATGGAAGGTGCTGGCTTCCGAGAAACCCACGCGGTTGGCGATGTCGAGCAGCGGCAACGGCGTGTGCAGCAGGTACTCGATCGCGGCGTCGCGCCGCAGTTCGTCCTTGATCTGCTGGAAGCCGCGGCCCTCGTCGCGCAGCCGGCGGCGCAGCGTCTGCGGCGTCACCGCCAACGCCTCCCCCACTTCCTCGAGCGAGGGCAGCTCGTCGCCGAGCCGCTTGCGCAGCAGCCGGCGGATGCGCTCGGTGAGGCTGCTGGTGTCGCGGTACTTGACGATCAGGTTGGCCGGCGAGCCGGCCAGGAATTCGCCCAGGCTCTGCGGCGACTGCACCACCGGCAAGTCGAGCCAGCGCGCCTCGAAGGACAGGCCGACGTGTGGCTGGCCGTAGCGGACCGGCACCTGGTAGACGCGCGAGATGTCGGTGATCGTGTGCTCGGCCGTGTAGTCGACCGCCAGCACCGGGATGCGGCGCGCCACGAGCCAGGAGAAGGCATTGAAGGCCAGCAGCATGAAGGCCTTGATCGCATAGTCGAGCCGCGCATCGGAGGCACGCCGCAGCACGAACTGCACATGCGCACTGCCGTCGGCCACCGACAGCCGCGGCACGAAGTCCTTCAGCAGCAGGTGATAGCAAGCGAAACCTTCCCGCAGGGCCTCGCCCAGCGTGGCGCAGCGCACCAGCCGCCGCATGCACTGGCCGAAGCTCCCGGGCGGCAGCGGATGGCTCAGCAGGCCCCAGAGTTCGTCGCGCAGCTCGCGCCGCAAGGCACGGATCAGCAGCGCGTACTGGCGCTGCGAGATGCGCGCCAACGGCGACTCCAGCAGCGAGGTCGCGATGCCCGCCCGGGCCAGCAACGGCGCGGCGTCGAGCCCGCGATGCCGCACCCCCATCAGGATGCCATGGACCTGCTGGATGGCGATGGTGTGGTGGGTGAGCGTCATTGAGAGTGGCGGTGGCGGCCCGGCCGATTGTAGGCAGCGTCCGCTGCCGCTCAGACCGGTGCCGGGACGGCGTTTCAACCGACGGCGCCGGCGCTGCGCAGCGCGGCCACGGCCGCTGCGTCGAGGCCGGCCTGCCGCAAGATCTCGTCGGTGTGTTCCCCGGCCCGCGGCGCGGGCCGCGGAGCGGACGGCACGAAGCCGGTCATCTTGACGGGACAGCCGAGTTGAAGTGCTGCCGCCGCTTCGTCCGCCACCCGCATGCCGCGCGCGCGGAAGTGCGCATGGTCCAGTGCCTCGTCGATGCGCAGCACCGGCGTGACGCAGCCGACACCGTCGTGGAACAGGCTGCGCCAATGCGCTAGCTGCCGGGCGCCGAAGATCGCGGCCAGCTCCGCGCGCAGGGCCTCTTCTGTCGCGTTATTGCCGCTGCGATGCAGCGGCACGAGGTCGGGGCGCTCGAGGATGCGGCACAGGTCGTCCCAGAACTTCGCCTCCAGCGCACCGACCGCGACCTGCCGGCCGTCGGCGGTGCGGTAGAAGCCGTAGCAGGCG
>NZ_JBFUIU010000042.1:0-25472 GCF_056401695.1 Variovorax sp. P4_D9 | reverse complement strand
TCCAGTGCCAGAGCCGATGGCGAGGAGGCTCCGGACCCCGTGGTGCAGGAGGTGCTCGAGCCACCAGGCAAATTCGCCCGCCCGCAACTGCTGCAAAAGGCGTTTTGCGCAACCAGGTTGCGCATGCCGGCGACCTGACGCCTACATCTGAAGCGGCGCTCAACTACATCGAGCTGACGAGCCGGCTAAAGCGCGCTCTAACCCGCTGAAGACCGGTGCGCATTGACTCGTCGGATTTGCTACCCGAACTGCCGGCCAGCCTAATTGGCCCCAACCAGTTTGGCAGACATGCAACATTGTCCGGAGTTCTCGGCATAGATCCTCTGTGACTATGGCCGTCCACGGACGACACGTCGCTGGAAGTTCCAAATCAGGGCTCGTGGATTCCCGAGACTGAGCTGGAGCGGATCTTCGACCTCGGCGTCTCCGACAGCGCAGCGCCGGCAAAAGGCGGCCTCGGTCCTTTTGCTTCAAGAATCTATGCATTGGCCATGTGAGTGACACTCCACGCCCGGAACGAGGAAAGCGGCGTTGCTCTGGTCCTCCGATTCCCCCGCAACGCCGTACTCAAGGTGGACTGAGCTGTCCTACGCGAACTGAATGCGGTCCTTCAACCACATCCTTGACGATAGGCCGACCGCGGTTGATGGCGCGGCCGTCTTCCGCGATGGTCGGACCGACGGTCAGCAGGCCGTGGTTGCGCAGCATCAGGTAGTTGGCGCTGCCCATGTCGGCCTGCAGCCGCGGCTTTTCCTCTTCGCGGAAGGCCACGCCTTCGTAGTCGTGGTACGCCAATGAAGCCAGCACGAGGGTCGCCTGTTGGCTGATTGGCAACACGCCAGTCTCCTGCGCGCTGACGGCGATGCCGGCGCGGGTGTGGGTGTGCAGCACGCACTGCACGTCTTCCCGGGCCGCGTGCACCGCGCTGTGGATCACGAAGCCGGCCGGGTTTACCGGGTAGGGCGAGTCGATGATTTTGTTGCACTCCTGATCTACTTTCACGAGGCTCGATGCGGTGATCTCATCGAACATCAAGCCATAGGGATTGATCAGGAAGTGGTGGTCGGGGCCCGGCACGCGCGCGCTGATGTGCGTGAAGACGAGGTCGCTCCAGCCATACATCGCGACCAGGCGATAGACTGAATCAAGCCGGGTCACTGCTTCGTGCGGGGTACCGCCCGCGGGCGTTAGGGCGGTCATGCCTTCAAATACTCATACACGCTGGCCCGGGAGATGCCGAGTGTCTCCGCGATGTCCACCTTGGGAACGCCCTGCGCAGCCATCTCCCGGAGTGTCCTGGCGGCGTCAGCGTCGAGCACTGGCTTGCGCCTGGCCGGCAGCATCGCGTCTGGCTGCACCTCAAGCGCCCCCGACGGGCAGCCCTACGACGCAACGCAGCGCTGATTGCCCTACAGCAGCAGCGACTGGCGCTGCTCGCGTAGCACCATCCGCAGTCGGCGCATGAGTTGCCAGTGGCCGCCGGTGTAAGCGTTGCGAGATACGGCCGCCTTTCCCTCAGGGCTTTTGGGGCCGGTCGACCTTGACCACGGCTTCCACCGGCGGATTGCTTCGCTTTGACGCTCGCGTCGCTCCGACGTCCACCCTGACGACGGGTTGCTCATTTCGAACCTCCAATAGTTTGTTTTGCTGGAATTCGTCTTCTTTCGCGCGCGACGTTGCGCCGCCCGCCGTGTCGTTGTTGACCTGCTGCGGCCCATGAGCAATGTTTGCCTGCTTCACAAACGTCGCCTGCCTCGGGTACTTCAGATCGATGAGGGTACCGATGGTCGCCCGGCTCTGGGCCTGCGCCTTCAGCGCCAGCCCGAGGAATGCCTCATAGTGGTGCAGTTGCTCTTGTTGAGCGGCTCGGCGCGCGAGGCTCGCGAAGATGGATTGCAGCGCCGTCGCCTGCGATATGAGCATTGCCTCCAGCGCTCCCAGATCACCAGCCTTGACATCAGTGAAAGTGGYCTCCAGTGCGTCGATCAATGCGACCACGCCGACTTCTCTGCCCAACACGTTGCCCTGATATGTGGCGATCACCGCCGCGCCGTTCAGCGATGGCGAAACGGCTATGCGCGCCTTCGCACGCTCATATGGCGGCGGGTTGTCAGATTCGGCGGGGGAGGTTGTTGGGTTCGTCACGGGGCCACCTCACTGAATTGAGCGCAACGTTGCAAGACCGGTAGAGGGGCGATCAGCCCGCGCGCCGTCACGACTCGGGCGCGAGGATTCCGCCGAGCGCACCATTGAGGCGCTCAACCATTCGGTTGTGCTCGGAGGGGGGCAATGGCTTCGAAAGCGGCGCCAGCACGCGCCAGCGAGGCTTCTCGGGGGCATGACTCCACGAGGGATGAACGAATGCGCGCACCCCCGCTTTCTCCAGCAGGCTCACGGCTTCCTCGATGCCGAYGGATTCCGCGTCATAGTCGCCCTCGACGCCCGTGATTTCGAGCACATTGGCGTCGTGCTTCAGGCTGCCGCGTGGCGTCCGCGCGTCGCCGAACTTTGCCAGCTTCAACAGCCGCCCGGTGTCCTTGGCTTCGATGGGCGGTGCGCCGCTGATGAAGTCAAAGATCTCGCCCCAACTTCCTGTAAGCGTTTCTGCCCTCTGGCACTGCATGTTCGGGAACACGGTCAGGGTGACGGCGACGCTCATGGGGCCTCCAATCTGCTTGTCGAAGGCGTGCACCTCGGAGAGCGAATCGAGGTGTTCCTGTTGGCGGACCATCGTCAGTCTCCGACGAGACGCCGGATGTCTTTAACCGACCAAAGCAGTCGGCCATGAACCCTCCGAGGACGCAGCGGGCCGTCTTCGTTGCAGGCCCAGCCCCTCAATGTCTGCGGGCGACGGTTCAGATAGTGGGCAGCGGCGGCGGTGTCCAGTGCGGGGCTCACTGCGGGGCGCCCCTTCCGCTCTTCCGTCGACATCTCGCGCTCGCTCCCGGCGCGCCAGCATTGCACCAGACCGCCGCGCCAGTTGCTGAACAAGCCGGCCGGGGTTCCGTCAAGATAAAGCACGTACCAACCGGCATCGTCCTTGCGCTTGCCGCTGGGGCTGAAGTGATGCAGCCGACCGTCGCCGTGGATCTCATCGGGCGGCGTCAGGCCTGCCGCCTCGATGGCGCTGCGGAATTGATCGATCGCACTCATTGCGCACCGCCGATCTGCGCCAGGAACGCTCGCGCCGCTTCGAGGTTGGCCAGGCGCTTGATGAGCCCCCAGCAAGTGCAGAAGTAGGACGCCTTACCGTCTGCGCCGATCTTGCGCACCAGCGGGTGGCCGGCAAGGGCATATTCCGCCGCCAGCGTGGCGAACTTTTTTTCTTCGGCATGGTCGTCGGCCGTCGTCGAACTGTTGTGGTCAATCATGGGAGAGACCTCTGCGCTGGAATGACCCAGTCAGCCCATGCGTATGGCAACCAGCCCCGCACCGAGGCGACAACGATGGCGGCGTTGAATATGCGCCGGAGGCTCATCGCGCAGGGCCTCCCTCTGTTTGATCGGCGATCCATGCGCGAACATCGCCGACCTTCCACGCGGTGACCCGCTCAGACAGTTTGTATGGCGAAGGAAACGTGCGCGCCTTGACCTTCCGCCAAAGTGTTGGCGCGCTGAACGGCAATGGAACGGGATGACTTGGACGATTCGCGCTCTGCACCAACTGGGCTTCGCGAACGAATGCGCAGTCTGGCAGATCGTCAAATGAAGGGATGCGGTTTGACATGGATTGTCGTCCTCTGAAGTGATGACGACAGCATCCGTCCACCCGGCTGGAAGAAAAACCGGGCCCGCATTAAATTCCACGGAACAATTGGGCCAGCTACTTTTTTCCCGGCCAAAACCAACCCAGCGGTCCTTCTAGCAAACTGATCTGTTTCAGTAGCGCAGGTCCAGACCTCGAAAGACTCTTCCAAGGATCTTGCTTAACGAGGCGAGACGCGAGCTTTGTGCGTGTAACGTTCGGCCACTCTTGGGCCAATTGGGCAAGGGCTCGAGAGGCCTTGGCGCGCAAGGCCGGCGTCCAGCTCTTCGGCCGACCGCGTCTGCCTTCGACTTGAAAGCCGGGGACATGCTGCTCTGCCAAGCAAAGTGACAGCCTGTAGTACGCGAGCAGCAAAGACGAGGGATCCGTTTTATCAAACTCGATTTCGAAGTGCTTTAACAGCATGGGCAACTTGTCAAGCTTACGATGCACCTCTGCCGAAATGAGTTGGTTGAACATCGTGTGGTCGCCTAGCAGCAGCGCCTCCGTCGTTCTGCCGTCGTCGGGCCTCGGCAATTTCTTGGCCAGTTCGCCCTTGTATATTGAAGCCATGCGTCCCTTGCGCCCCCCGATAAAAATGCCAGCCCAGCCCGTCAGGGAAACGGGTTTTCGGGGATCAGCCTAGGGGTGGCGAAACGGTCTTGTTTGTCACCTTGCGCAACGGAATAATGTCCGCGCCGATGCGCAGCTTGTCCAGGTAATCGGCCCACCGCTGCATCATTTCCTTGCGCGCTGGTAGATGCGCCGTGCGGTTATACGCCCGCCCGTTCGGGTCTTTGACGGTATGCGAGAGTTGGTGCTCGATCAGGTCGACCCGCTCGCCCAGCACCTCGTCCATGATCGTACGAGCCATCGCGCGAAATCCGTGGGCAGTCATCACGTCTTTGGCGTAACCCATCCCGCGCAGTGCCGCATTGATGGTGTTTTCGCTCATGCACCGCTCGCCCGTCCGGATGCTGGGGAATACATACCGGGCGTGCCCGCTAATCGGCTGCAGGGCGCGCAGGATGTCCACGGCTTGCCGTGACAGCGGGACCATGTGCTCGACCTTCATTTTCATCTTGGCAGCGGGGATGCGCCATTGGGCGGCGTCTAGGTCGATTTCTGACCACTCCGCAGCACGGAGTTCACCGGGGCGGACGAAAACCAACGCGGACAGCTTGAGTGCCGCCACAACCGCCGGGTGGCCCGAATAGGCGTAGATCGAACGCATGAGTTGCCCCGCCTCCACCGGCTCTGTGATCGCGGCGTAGTTGGCTTTCTCGATCGCCACCAGCGCGCCGCGCAGGTCCGCAGTGACGTCACGATCGACAAGGTCAACGGCCACCGCGTACCGGAACACCTGCGAGCAAATTTGCACGATGCGATGGGCGCTCTCGTGAATTCCCCGCGCCTCCATCCGACGGGCCACTTTGTCGAGAACGTCCTTGGCCTTGATGGTGGTGATGGGAAGCTTGCCGATAAACGGGAACACATCCTTTTCGAGCCAAATTGTGACCTTGGCCTGCGTCACTGCGGCGCGCCTGTTCGCGGTCTTCGAGAGCCAGTCGCGTGACACCACCTCGAAGGTGGTCGCTGCCGAGTTGGCCCTGGCCGCCTTTTCCTGGCGTTTGGCCACACTCGGGTCGACTCCATGCGCGAGCTCCTTGCGAGCCTTGTCGCGGCGATGGCGGGCCTCAGCCAGCGAAACCTCCGGATAGACGCCCAGGCCCACCGTTTTGGCCCTGCCATCGATGCGGTAGTCAAGACGCCAGTATTTGCCCGCTGCCTTGACCCGAAGGTACATGCCCCCACCGTCGGCGTAGCGTTCGCCGATCGCCGCGCCCTTGTGCTTCACCTGCTTCACAAACGTATCTGTCAGCGCCATAGCCCCGTCCCATGCGTGTCGGTACTTCAACTTCCGACTTCTGCCGGATACCTACAGAAGTACCGACAAAGTACCGACATGAGATGCTACGCCTTGATCCATCGTGAGGCAAAGAAAAACCCGCTACGCTGGGGAAACGTGCGGGTTTTGATGCTGGGTGAGACGCTCTGATCTAGGTGTCTGGTCCCGCCGCCAGGAATCGAACCTGGATCTCAGCCTTCGGAGGGCCGAATTCTATCCGTTGAAATACAGCGAGAGGGGCTTCCGAAACATCGGAAGCTCTCTATTATCGCTGATCAGACGGCGTCTGGCACGGGCCGGGTAAATCCCAGCCCCGCGAGGTACACCCGGAAGGCCTGCCGCCCGGTCGCCACGAGATCGAATGCGGCCGGATCCAGCAGCCAGTTCTGGATCAGGCCGCTGATCAGCGCATGCAGCCCCTGCGCCGCCGCCGGTGCCGGGATGGGCAGGCGCCTGCGAGTGCGGCGGACATCCGCCACCATGGCCTTCTCGAACTCGATCACGCAGGCGTTGCGCGCCGTCAGGTGGCGCTGCTGCACCGATTTCATGTCGTGGGTGTATTCGACCTTGTGGGTGGCGATGTCGAACACGCGGCGCACCTGCATGTCGGTCGTCATGAGCTTCAGGGCCTCGACCATCTGGTGCTCGACCTCGCCAATGGCCTCGGCGCCGCTGCCCGCGGACGCCCTGGCCACCTCGGCCTCCAGCGGCAGCGTGACGCGGTCCATCATGGCATTGAAGAGCGCGGCCTTGTCCTTGAAGTGCCAGTAGATCGCGCCCCGGGTCGCGCCGGCCTGGTGCGCAATTTGCTGCAGGCTTGTCTGCGACACACCCTGGGCCTGGAACAGCACCTCCGCCGCATCGAGCAGGCGGTTGCGCGTCTCCTGCGCCTCTTCCTTGGTGCGTCTGRCCACTTTCACACTCCGTTCATAAAATCCATCGGCCGGGCAAGGTCGTCACTATACATCCATGAATGTATGTAAGATAGCGGCCTTTTGCCGATAGTCAAGATCGCCGCGATGCTTTTATGCATCCGCGCGCCGTCGTCTTCTGTCCTCCCTTCAAAGGAATCACATGCCCGACTTGCATGTCTCGCGCCATTCGTTGTTCTCCCCGCGCCTCGCGGCCGTTGCCGCCGCCATCGTCATGCTGCTCGCACTGAGCGCCTGCGGCAAGGGCGAGGCCCCGAAGGCAGCCGGGGGCGGCCAACCGGCGCCCGAAGTCGGCGTGGTGGTCGCCACGCCGACCAACGTCGGCCTGGTGACCGAGCTGCCGGGCCGGCTCGAATCCACGCGCGTGGCCGAGGTGCGTGCGCGCGCAGCGGGCATCCTGATGCAGCGCGTGTTCCAGGAAGGCAGCGACGTCAAGGCCGGCCAGGTGCTGTTCCGCATCGACCCCGCCCCCTACGCCGCCGCCGCGCAGAGCGCCGAGGCCAGCCTGGCGCGCGCCGAGGCCAACGCGGTGCAGGCCCGCGCGCTGGCCGAGCGCTACAAGCCGCTGGTCGAAGCCAATGCGGTCAGCAAGCAGGAATACCTGAACGCGGTGGCGGCGGCCAAGACCGCCGAGGCCGACATCGCGGTCAGCCGCGCCGCCGTGCAGACCGCCAGGATCAACCTGGGCTACGCGACCGTGACGGCGCCGATCTCGGGCCGCATCGGCCGCTCGCTGGTGACCGAGGGTGCGCTGGTGGGCCAGGGCGGCGACGCCACGGCGCTGGCCGTGATCCAGCAGATCAACCCGCTGTACGTCAACTTCACGCAGTCGGCCACCGAGGTGCTGCGGCTGCGCCGCGCCTTGCAGGACGGCCAGTTCAAGCACGCCCAGGGCGGCGAGGCGGCCAGCGTGCGCATCGCGCTCGAGGACGGCAGCGAGTACCCGCTGCCTGGCCGGCTGCTGTTCTCGGACCTGACGGTCGACCAGACCACGGGCCAGATCACGCTGCGCGCCGAGGTGCCGAACCCGAAGGGCGACCTGCTGCCGGGCCTGTACGTGCGCGTGCGCCTCGAGCAGGCCCAGGCCCTCGACGCCATCACGGTGCCCCAGCAGGCCGTGACTCGCACCCAGCAGGGCGACACGCTGACGGTGGTGGGCGCCGACGGCAAGCTCAGCAAGCGCACGGTGAAGATCAGCGCCGCCCAGAACAACCAGTGGGTGGTGCTCGAAGGGCTGAAGGCCGGCGAGCAGGTGATGGTCGACGGCTTCCAGAAGCTTCAGATGATGCCGCCCGGCACGCCCGTGAAGGCCGTTCCATGGACCGGTCCGAAGGGCGCCGCCGCCCCGGCACCGGCCGCTTCCGCTGCTGCCGCCCCGGCTGCAGCCGCGAAGTAAGGAGCCCGCCCGCATGGCCAAGTTCTTTATCGACCGTCCGATCTTCGCCTGGGTGATCGCCCTGTTCATCCTCGTGGTGGGCGGCGTGGCGATCACGCAGCTGCCGATCGCCCAGTACCCGCCGGTGGCTCCGCCGGCCATCGTCATCAACGCCGCCTACCCCGGCGCGTCCGCGCAGACGCTCGAGGACAGCGTGCTGGCGGTCATCGAACGCGAGATGAACGGCTCGCCCGGCATGATCTACATGGAGTCGGTGGCCCAGGCCGACGGCACCGGCTCGATCACGATCAGCTTCGCGCCCGGCACCGACGCCGACCTGGCGCAGGTGGATGTTCAGAACCGGCTTTCGCGTGCCACGCCGCGGCTGCCCGCGGCCGTGACGCAGCAAGGGGTGCGGGTCGACAAGTCGCGCACCAACTTCCTGCTGTTCACGATTCTGTCGTCCGACAACCCGGCCTACGATCCGATCGCGCTGGGCGACTATGCCGCGCGCAACGTGGTGCCCGAGCTGCAGCGCGTCAAGGGCATCGGCCAGGCGCAGCTGTTCGGCACCGAGCGTTCGATGCGGGTCTGGATCGATCCGGCCAAGCTGCAGGGCTTCAACCTGTCGTCGAGCGACGTCACCAACGCCATCAAGGGGCAGAACGCGCAAGTGGCCTCGGGCACGATCGGCGACCTGCCGAACGTGACCGGCCAGGCGATCGCGGCCACGGTGGTGGTCAACGGCCAGCTCGCCAACGTCGAGCAGTTCCGCAACATCGTGCTGCGCGCCAACACCGACGGCTCGGCCGTGCGGCTGCGCGACGTCGCCCGCGTCGAGCTCGGCGGCCAGGCCTACGCAACCTCGGCGCGCCTGAACGGCGAGCCGGCGGTCGGTATCGGCGTCCAGTTGGCGCCCAACGGCAACGCGCTCGAATCAGCCCGGCTGATCCGCACCAAGATGGAGGAGCTCTCGCACTTCTTCCCGCAGGGCGTGAAGTGGGAGATCCCGTACGACAGCTCGCGCTTCGTCAAGATCTCGATCTCGCAAGTGGCCGAGACCCTGGTCGAAGCCGTGGTGCTGGTGTTCCTGGTCATGTTCCTGTTCCTGCAGAACTGGCGCTACACCATCATCCCGACCATCGTGGTGCCGATCTCGCTGCTGGGCACCTTCGCGGTGCTGCTGGCGCTGGGCTTCTCGATCAACGTGCTGACCATGTTCGGCATGGTGCTGGTGATCGGCATCGTGGTGGACGACGCCATCGTGGTGGTCGAGAACGTCGAGCGCATCATGAGCGAGGAAGGGCTTCCGCCGCTGGAGGCCACGCGCAAGGCGATGCGGCAGATTTCGGGCGCCATCATCGGCGTCACCGTGGTGCTGATCTCGGTGTTCGTGCCGCTGGCCTTCTTTGCCGGCTCGACCGGCAACATCTACCGCCAGTTCTCGGCGGTGATGGTGGCGTCGATCAGCTTCTCGGCCTTCATGGCGCTGTCCCTGACGCCGGCGCTGTGCGCGGCGCTGCTGAAGCCGGTGGAAGCCGGCCACCACCATGCCAAGACCGGTTTCTTCGGCTGGTTCAACCGCGGCTTTACGCGCACCGCCAAGGGCTACGAGGGCCTGGTGTCGCGCATCCTGCGCCGCGCCCTGCGCTACATGGTGATCTACGTGGCGATCATCGGCGCCGTGGTGTTCACCTACCTGCGGGTTCCGACCTCCTTCCTGCCGCAGGAAGACCAGGGCAACATCATCGTCAACGTGCAGCTGCCGCCGGGCGCGACCCAGGAGCGAACGCTAGACGTGATGAAGCAGGTCGAGGGCTTCATCCTCAAGCAGCCCGAGGTGCAGAGCATGGTGGGCGTGATGGGCTTCAGCTTCTCGGGCCAGGGCCAGAACGCCGGGCTTGCCTTCGTGACGCTGAAGGACTGGCACGAGCGCAAGGGCCCCGGAGAGACGGCCGAAGCGCTGGCAGGCCGCGCCTTCGGTGCGCTGTCGAGCGTTCGCGATGCCTTCATCTATCCGCTGAGCCCGCCGCCGATTCCCGAACTGGGCAATGCCAGCGGCGTGACCTTCCGCCTGCAGGATCGCTCCGGTGCGGGCCACGAGGCGCTGATCAATGCGCGCAACCAGCTGCTGGGCATGGCGTCGCAAAGCAAGATCCTGACGCAGACGCGGCCCGACGGCCTCGAGGACGCGCCGCAGCTGCAGATCGACATCGACCGCGACAAGGCGAATGCGCTGGGCGTGACCTTCGATGCAATCAACGCGACGATGTCGACCGCGCTCGGCTCGAGCTACGTCAACGACTTCCCGAACCAGGGCCGCCTGCAGCGCGTGGTGGTGCAGGCGGACGCGCCGGCGCGGATGCAGCCCGAAGACCTGCTCAAGCTGAATGCGGCCAATGCGCAGGGCAAGCCGGTGCCGTTGTCGGCCTTCGCGAGCACGCGCTGGATCACCGGCGCCCAGCAGACGGTGCGCTACAACGGCTACCCCGCGATTCGCATCAGCGCCAGTGCGGCGCCGGGCTACAGCACGGGCGCCGCGATGGCCGAGATGGAACGGCTGGCGTCGCAGCTGCCGACCGGCTTCGGCTACGAATGGACCGGCCAGTCGCGGGAAGAAAAGCTCGCCGGCTCGCAGGCCATCATCCTGTACGGCTTCGCGATCCTGGCAGTGTTCCTGTGCCTGGCCGCGTTGTATGAAAGCTGGTCGATTCCGCTGGCGGTGATCCTGGTGGTGCCGCTGGGCGTGCTGGGGGTGCTGCTGGCGACGATGCTGAGGGCCTACTCCAACGACGTGTACTTTCAGGTCGGGCTGATCACGATCATCGGCTTGTCGGCCAAGAACGCGATCCTGATCATCGAGTTCGCGAAGGATCTGCAGGCGCAGGGCAAGGGGGTGGTCGAATCCGCGCTCGCCGCCGCGCACCTGCGGTTCCGGCCGATCGTGATGACCTCGCTGGCCTTCGGGCTGGGCGTGATGCCGCTGGTGTTCGCCTCCGGCGCGGGCTCGGCGAGCCAGCGCGCGATCGGCACCGGCGTGCTCGGCGGCATGGTCACGGGCACGACCCTCGCGGTGATCTTCGTGCCGGTGTTCTTCGTGATCGTCCGCGGATTCTTCAAGGGCAGCGCTCGCCAGCACGAGGCCGACAAGCGCCATGCGCAAGCCGCCGGCATCGAGGAAGAAAAGCATGACTAGGAAATTCATCACCACAGCCCTGGCAGGCGCCGCCGCACTGATGCTGGCGGGCTGCTCGCTGATCCCGACCTACGAGCGCCCGGCGGCGCCGGTGCCGGCCACCTTCCCCAACGCGGCGGCGGCACCGACCGCGCCCGGGGAACTGCCGGCCGCCACCGTGGCCTGGCAGGACTACTTCACCGACCCGCGGCTGCAGCAGCTGATCGGCCTCTCACTCACGAACAACCGCGACCTGCAGGTGGCGATCCTCAACATCGAGGTGGCGCGGGCCCAGTTCCAGATCACCCGCTCGGCGCTGTACCCGACGCTCAATGCCAGCGCCAGCGGCACGCGCCAGCGCCCGTCGCTGCTCGGCGACGGCGTGAGCTCCGTCTATTCGGTCGGCCTGGGCGTGACGGCCTGGGAGATCGACTTCTTCGGCCGCGTGGCGAGCCTGAAGGACGCCGCGCTGGCCCAGTACCTGGCCACCGAGGAAGCCCGCAAGTCGACCCAGATCAGCCTGATCGCCGCAGTGGCCAATGGCTGGCTGGCGGTGCTCGGCGACGACGAGGCGCTCGAGATCACGCGCCGCACCATGGTCACGCGCGACGACTCGCTCAAGCTCACCAAGCTGCGCTTCGACAACGGCGTGGCGTCCGAAATCGACTACCGCTTCGCTGAGGCGCAGGCCGAAACCGCACGCGCCACTTACGCCCAGCAGCAGCGGCTGCGAATGCAGGACGAGAACGCGCTGGCGCTGTTGCTCGGTGCGCCGGTGCCGCCGGAGACCATCGCCGGCGGCGACCAGGGCCTGCAGGCGCTGGCGCCGATGCCCGATCTGCCGGCCGGCCTGCCCTCCGACCTGCTGACCGAGCGGCCCGACATCCGCGCCGCCGAGCAGCAGCTGATCGCGGCCAACGCCAACATCGGTGCCGCGCGCGCCGCCTTCTTCCCGCGCGTGTCGCTGACCACCTCGATCGGCACGACGAGCTCGGAATTCTCGGGCCTGTTCGACAGCGGTTCGAAGGCCTGGGCCTTCGCGCCGCAGATCACGCTGCCGATCTTCGATGCCGGACGCAACCAGGCCAACCTGGACTCGGCCCGCGCCAGCCAGAAGATCGCGGTGGCGCAGTACGAGAAGTCGATCCAGTCGGCCTTCCGCGAAGTCGCCGACGCGCTCGCGGGCCGCGCAACCTTCGACGAGGAGCTGCGCGCGCTGGTGGCGCAGTCCAAGGCCGAGGAAACGCGCTTCCAGCTGTCGGACATGCGCTATCGCGGCGGCGTCGCGAGCGGGCTCGACCTGCTGGATGCCCAGCGTTCGCTCTACACCTCGCAGCTCGCGACCGCGCAGGTCCGCCAGGCGCGACTGCAGAACCAGGTCGCGCTGTACAAGACCCTGGGCGGCGGCTGGGCCACCAAGTGACCTTGATCGGGCCCCGGCCGTTTGCGGGCGGCCGGGCCCAAGGGGCTCTCTATAATCCGCGGTTGATTCGAAAAGCCCCACCGAGCCCCCGATACTGAGGACGCAATGAGCGACGACCCGCACTACCAGGCCACAGAAGAAGCCCACTCCGGCCCGATCAAGAATCCGAAGCAACTGCTGCTCGCGGTCTTTTTCTCCTTTGTCGCTCCCATCCTGATCATCGTCGGCCTGGTGTCGTTCGTGGTGTCGGGCACCCATCCCTCGGGGTCGGCGCAGGGCGAGGGCATGTCGCTCTACGGCGTGTCGAAGGACACCCGTGACCGCGAGGTCGCCGAGCGCCTCAAGAAGGTCGGCAGCATCGAGATCCGCGACGCCAACCGGGCGCTGGCCACCGGCGAGGCCGTGTTCAAGGCCCAGTGCGTGGCCTGCCACGGCGCCCCGGGCATCCCGGGCGCGCCGCACTACGGCGATGCCGCGGCCTGGGGCCCCCGCATCGGCCAGGGCTACGCCACGCTGGTCGAGCATGCGCTGAAGGGCAAGGGCGCAATGCCCGCCCAGGGCGGCGGCGACTTCGACGACCTCGAGATCGGTCGCGCGGTGGTCTACATGGCGAATTCGGGCGGCGCCACCTTCCCGGTGCCCGACCGGCCGGCGGCGGCCGAAGGCGCAGCCGCCGATGCGGCAGCCCCCGCGGTGGCAGYCGGCAAGTAAGCGATTCGACCCCAGAAAAAAGCCCGCTCGACGCGGGCTTTTTTCATGGTCGGGGCGGTGGCGCGGAGGGGGCCGGTTGGCTCGCCGCTGGGCTCGGCACGAAGCCGAAACGGGCTGGAAGGTCCTCGGCGCGGACGTTCTCGGGCACCCAGCGCCCCTGCTCGACCGCCTCAGCCGCCAGCCCGACATCCTGCGTGTGGACCAGACCGAGGCCGATGTCGGCCACCAAGTAGAGCCTGCCCTCGGCGTCGAGCAGGCAGGCGGTGGGCTCGATCGGCAGCCCGGCGTGGGAACAGACGGACAAGTCTTCGGCGATGCGCCAGATCCAGGGAGCGGCTTCGAGTTCGACGTAGACCCGCTGGGGCCCGTTCTGGAAGAACCACTGGCCCTTCTCGTCATGCTCGTAGTTGCGCTGGATGAAATCGATCAGCTTTTCGTGCCGCAGTTGCGAGCCCCTGGCCTGCGTGAAGGGCCCCATGGCCTGCGTGCGGTCGTCGCGCAAGAACCAGTTGCCGCGGGCATCGAGTCCGAGCCAGCCGTAGCAATGGGGCACGTTCGGCCACTTGGCCAGGGCCTGTTTGACGATGTCGTCCATGAAGGGATTCTGCTCTCGCGGGTCAGAGGTGATCTTTCAACCAGTCGACCACACGCTCGGGCATGGCGCGGACGTGGCCCGGGGGCGGTCCCAGCGGGAAACCGACATGGCCGCCATGGGCGGGCTGCCAGAGCGTGACGTGGCGGCCGACTTCGTCCTGGCGCGGCAGGCTGGCGGCCGGCACGAAGGGGTCGTTGACGGCATTCACCACCAGAGCCGGGATCCGGATCTGGTGCAGGTGCGGCTTGGCCGAGCCGCGCGACCAGTAGTCGTCGGTACCGCGAAAACCGTGCAGCGGCGCGGTGAAGACGTTGTCGAAGGCGTAGATGTCGCGGGTCGCGAGCAGCTTGTCGCGGTCGAACAGGCCCGGATGCTGGGCCAGCTTGGCCAGCGCCTTGGGCTTCATGGTCGACAGGAACATCCGCGTGTAGACCAGCCGGTTGAAGCCGCGGCCGATCGCGGCGCCGCCGGCCGCCAGGTCCAGCGGCGCGGAGATCGAGGCCACCGCGTTCGCCAGCTTCGAGGCCTCGCCCCCGGCCTCCTCGGCCCAGCGCATCAGCGCGTTGCCGCCGAGCGAGACGCCGACCGCCAGCAGGGGCTGCGCCGGGTCCCGCTGCGCGCGCAGCCGGGCCAGGATCCAGCCGATCTCCTCGAAATCGCCCGAGTGGTAGGCCCGCGGCGCTAGGTTGAGCTCGCCGCTGCAGCCGCGGAAATGCGGCACGGCGTAGTCCCAGCCGCGGGCATGCACGAAGGCCGCGAAGGCTTCCGCGTAGTGGCTGCGCGACGACCCTTCGAGGCCATGGAACAGCACTAGCAGCGGCTTCGGGCCGGCCACCGCCGCATCCAGGAAGTCGACGTCGATGAAATCGCCGTCGGGCGTGGTCCAGCGTTCGCGCCGGTAGCCGGTCAGCGCCGCCTCGGCGCGCCGGGCATACAGCGCCGGCCAGATGGTCTGCAGGTTGCCGCCCGGCAGCCAGAGTGGCGCGACGTACTGCATGGCTCAGTGCAGCGTTTGCGGCGCCTCGACTGCGTCGCCGGGTTCGTGCGCGCTACCGGGGCTGGCATGGTGCGCGACCATGCGCCAGCCCTGCGCCGTGCGGTGATAGACGTTGGTCGCGAGCACGAAGGCGTGGCGCGGCCCTTCGGCGGTCAGCACCTCGATGCGCTCCAGCACGTTGTGCACCGCGCTGGCGAGCGACTCGACTTTGCGCACCCGCGCCGGCGTGGCCTGGATGGCGCCGTTGCCGAACATATGCTCGAAGGCGGCGCGGATCGCCTCGGCCCCGACCAGCCTTGGACCGCCGGGGTGGACACAGAATACTTCTTCCTCGTCGGCCCAGCAGTCCATCAGGGCGTCGACGTCGCCGCGCTGGAGGGCTTCGTAGAAGGCGGCTTCGACGTCGTCAGCGGTGCCGCCGATGGCGATGGCTCGGAGTTTGGCTTTGGTGGACATGGATAGTGCTGCCGGAGGTTGCGATTTTGCCTCGGTCGCGCGTCGGCTCAGGGGGCCGCGGCCACCCAGCCCTGCACGACGGCCCGCAGTTCGCCCTGGGTCGCGCGCCAGACCAGCTCGGGAGCGGCCACGTGGACGCCGGGCGGCGCCAGCGCCAGGGCCACATCGACCAGCTCGGCCACCTTGGACGCCCGCGCCGGCTGCTCGCTGGCCGGCACCATGAAACGGGCGATCGACAGCATCCAGGCCGCCAGCCGCTCGCCCAGGCTGGCGTAGCGCACCGCCGCCGGCTTCTGCGCCGAGCGCACCAGCAACACGCGCTCGAAGCCCAACGCCACCACCGCCTGCTCGTCGAGGCTGGCCAGGCCGTGCTTCAGCGCCTCGGGCAGGCACCCCTGGTCGTGCGGCAGCACCACCGCCAGCGTCTGGACGCCGCCGGCCCGCAGCCAGGCGGCCAGCGCCGGCAGCTGCGCCGGCTCGGGCGTCCACAGCGCCCGCTCGCGGTCATAAAAAAGCCGCGGCGGCTCGAACAGCACGAGGGCGGTGTGGGCCGCCACGGGCGGCCATTGCGCGATCGGCAGCGCCGGCACCTGCCAGGTCTCGACGCCCGGCAGGCCATCGCGGATCGGCTCCCGCGCCAGCACCAGGGTGTGGTCGTAGCGATGGCGGCCGGCGAGCCGCCGCACCAGCTCGTGGCCCAGGGCGCCGGTGGCGCCGGCGATCAGCAGCGTGCCCTTCGATGGGCCGCCGTCGAGGGGCCGGCGGTTCGCGGCCTGCAGGGCCTGGAGGGGATCTGGCGCCATCCTTCTATGCTACCTTTGCCGACTTCGCACAGTGAGGGCTTGGATATGTTGAAACGCTGGTTATTGATCATGGTCGCGGCGCTGTCGCTCGCGGGCTGCGGCTACAACGACTTCCAGCGCCTCGACGAGGCCAGCAAGTCGGCCTGGAGCGAGGTGCTCAACCAGTACCAGCGGCGCGCCGACCTGGTGCCCAACATCGTCGCCACGGTCAAGGGTGAAGCCAACTTCGAACAGGAGACGCTGACCAAGGTGATCGAGGCGCGCGCCAAGGCGACCTCGATCCAGGTCACGCCCGAGACGCTCAACAATCCCGAGGCCTTCAACAAGTTCCAGCAGGCGCAGGGCGAGCTGTCGAGCGCGCTGTCGCGGCTGATGGTGGTGGCGGAGCAGTATCCCAGTCTGAAGGCCAACCAGGCCTTCCGCGACCTGCGGGTGACGCTGGRAGGCACCGAGAACCGCATCACGGTGGCGCGCAACCGCTACATCCAGACGGTGCAGGAGTACAACGTGCTGGCCCGCAGCTTCCCGACCAACCTGACGGCCAAGGTGATGGGCTACCCGCCCAAGGCCACTTTCTCGGTCCAGAACGAAGCCCAGATCTCGACACCGCCAACGGTCGACTTCAGCGCTCCGAAGAAGTAGGGGGCGGCAGCACGCGATGACGGCGGCCCGCATCCGGCAGGCGCTGACGGCCCTCCTCCTGATGACGGCGGCGCTGGTCGGCGCGCAGGCGCAGGGCCTGCTGCCGGTGCCCGCGCTCGACGCCCGCGTGATCGATCAGACCGGCACGCTGAGCGCCGCGCAGCGCAGCGCGCTCGATGCCAAGCTGCAGGCCTTCGAGCAGAAGAAGGGCTCGCAGATCGTGATGCTGATGGTCAAGACCACGCAGCCCGAGGACATCGCGAGCTATGCCAACCGGGTTGGCAACGCCTGGAAGATCGGCCGCAAGGCGGTCGGCGACGGCATCCTCGTGGTGGTCGCCAAGGACGACCGCAAGATGCGCATCGAGGTCGCCAAGGCGCTCGAGGGCGCGGTGCCCGACCTGGCCGCTGCGCACATCATCGACGAGGCGATGAAGCCGCGCTTCCGCCAGAACGACTTCGCCRGTGGCCTCGATGCCGCGGCTGACCAGCTGATCGCCCGCGTCAACGGCGAGGCCCTGCCCGAGGTCGATGCACGCGGTGGCGACTTCGGCGATGGCCGCTCCTCGGGCAGCGGCTTCGACTGGCAGGACCTCGGCATCTTCCTGTTCGCGGTCGTGTTGGTGGGCGGGCCGATCGCACGCCGCATTCTCGGCAAGATCCCGGGCTCGCTGGCGCTCGGCGGGCTGACCGGCGCGGTGGTGATGGTGCTGACATCGAGCCTCGTGATCGCTGTGCTGGCCGCGCTGGGCGCCCTGCTCTTCACGCTGCTGTCGACCGCTTTCGGCGCCGGGCCGTCGATTGGGCGGCGAGGCGGGGGCGGCTTTGGCGGATTTGGCGGAGGCGGTGGTGGCGGCTGGGGCGGCGGATCGTCTTCGGGTGGCGGCGGTGGCTTCAGCTCCGGTGGCGGGGGCGACTTCGGCGGCGGCGGCGCTTCGGGAGACTGGTAGCCATGGCATCTCCTTCTTCATCCTCCACTTCGCTGTTCGCGCGACTGGGCCGCATCTGGCGCCACCGCTGGACCGACGAGGCCGACGTGCGCCGCGCGCTGCCGGCCGAGGCGCTCGACCGGCTGACACGCCGCGTGGCCGCCAGCGAGCGGCGCCACAGCGGCGAGATCCGCGTCTGCGTCGAGGCCGGGCTGCCGCTGTCCTACCTGTGGCGCGCTGCGCCGGCGCGAGAGCGCGCGATCATGCTGTTCGGCAAGCTGCGGGTGTGGGACACCGAGCACAACAACGGCGTGCTGATCTACCTGCTGCTGGCCGAACATGCGATCGAGATCGTGGCCGACCGCGGCATCGATGCCCGCGTCGACGACGCGCAGTGGGCCGCGATGGCCCAGCGCATGAGCGCTGCCTTCCGCGAAGGGCGCTTCGAGGACGGGCTGACCCAGGCGCTGGAGGAAGTGTCGGCACTGCTGGTCGAGCACTTTCCGCTGGCGCAGGGGCAGCCGGATCGCAACGAGCTGCCGGATGAACCGGTCGTGCTGTAGGCCCGCTTCAGCCTGACGCGGGAAGCGCCCAGACTCCGTTGCCGCCGACACCGTAGAAGCGGCGCCCGGGCATCGGCTCGACCTGCCAGCCGCCCGTAAATTCGCCGAAGGCGGGCAGGATCAGCTGCGCGCCCTCGTGCACGAAGCAGGGCATGCGCAGGCTGTCGCGACCCCGGCCGTTGAGCCTGCACGCCGGGTGGAGATGGCCGGCCAGCACGAAATGCGTGGCATGGCGCTGCGGGTGATGGCAGGCAGCGTAGGGCCCGACCAGGTACGGCTCGTCGACCAGGTCGAAGCCCAGCGCGGCCGGCGGATCGCCGGAGCGGCGATCGTGGTTGCCGCGCACCAGCGTGCAGGCCAGCACCGGATGGCGGTCGCGCCACGCCGCCACCGCCGCCAGTAGCGACGCCGTGCGGGCTTGCGCGGCATGCAGGAAGTCGCCGAGAAAAACGATTCTGCGCGGCCCATGCCGATCGATCAGGCGATCGAGGCGCGCCAGGTTCTCTTGCGTCGTGCCGCCGGGCACCGGCTGGCCCAGCGCCCGGTAAGTGGCCGCCTTGCCGAGGTGCAGGTCGGCCACGAACAGCACGCTGGCGGCCGGCCACCAGAGCGCCCGGTCGGGAAGGAGTTCGATGCTTTCGCCTGCCAGTTCGATCCGGCAGGCCGCGAGGGTCGAGGTCACCGACCCAGTGTCCCAGAAGCGGCCGCGGGCCGGCGCCGGCAAGCTCAATTCCCCGCCGCAGCGCTCTCGAACTGCTGCACCATGCGCGCGATGCGATCGGTCACGCTCTCGTTCGACAGCTTCTCGCGAAAACGCTCGACCATCAGCGGGAAGGCGAAGGGCGTGGGCTTGGCGAGCGTGCGCAGCACCAGCCGCTGGGCGCGCATGCGCGCCAGGCTGGCCTGCAGACGGCCGATCTCGAGCTCCTGCGCCAGCAGCTCGGCCTCGGCCTGCTGCAGCAGGCGATTGGCCGGGTCGTACTTGCGGAACACCTCGTAGAACAGCGAGGACGACGCCTGCAACTGCTTGTTGCTGCGCTTCTTGCCCGGATAGCCCTGGAAGATCAAGCCCGAGACGCGCGCGATCTCGCGGAAGCGGCGGCGCGCGAGCTCGGTCGCATTCAGCGAGGCCAGCACCTCATGCAGCAGCGCCGGGCGCTCATCGTCGTGCGCGATCGCGTCCTGCGCCTCGGCGTCGTGCCCGGCCACCAGCACCTGCGGCAGCAGCGCGGCCCAGTCGACCACAGTAGCGCTGAGCAGTTCGAAGCCGTAGTCGTTGACCGCGATCGAGAAGGTGCGCGGCTGGTGCTGGGCGACGCGCCAGGCGATCAGGTTGGCCAGGCCGAGGTGTACCGGCCGCCCCGCAAAGGGGTACAGGTACAGGTGCCAGCCCTCGCGCGACTTCAGCACTTCGGCCAGCAGCGTATCGGGCGTCGGCAGCGCCGACCAGCGCTGCTGGATCTCGAGCAGCGGACGCACGCACTGCAGCTCGGGCGTCTCGTAGCGGCCCTCGTTCGCGAGCGCGAGCTGCTGCACCACCGCATCGGCCAGCGTGCTCGACAACGGCATGCGGCCGCCGTTCCAGCGCGGCACCGCGGCGCGCTTGCCGCTGGCGCGCCGCACCCAGGCGGTCATGTCGTGGATGCGCACGAGTTCGAGCAGGCGGCCGCCGAACAGGAAGCAGTCGCCGCGTTTCATGCGGGCGACGAAACCCTCTTCGACGCTGCCGATCTTCGCGCCGCCGAGGAACTGCACCGACAGGCTGGCATCGCTGACGATGGTGCCGATGTTCATGCGATGCCGCCGCGCCAGCAGCGCATCGGACACGCGCCAGACGCCTTCCGCATCCGGCACCGCGCGCCGGTAGTCCGGGTAGGCGGCCAGCGACGGTCCGCCCTGCGAGACGAAGTCCAGGCACCACTGCCAGCTGTCGCGCGAGAGCCCGGCATAGGCGGCCGTGCTGCGCACCTCGTCGTACAGCGCATCGGGCACGAAGCCACCGCCGAGCGCGACCGTGACCATATGCTGCACCAGCACGTCGAGCGGCTGCTCGGGCGAGCTGCGCGACTCGATGTGCCCGGCCGCGATCGCGGCGCGCGCCGCGGCGCCTTCAACCATCTCGATGCTGTGGGTCGGCACCAGCGTGATGCGCGACGGCCGGCCCGGCGCGTGGCCCGAGCGGCCCGCGCGCTGCAGCAGCCGCGCCACGCCCTTGGGCGAACCAATCTGCAGCACGCGCTCGACCGGCAGGAAGTCGACGCCCAGGTCGAGGCTCGAGGTGCAGACGACCGCCTTGAGCTCGCCGTTCTTGAGGCCCAGCTCGACCCACTCGCGCACCGCGCGGTCGAGCGAACCATGGTGCAGCGCGATCCGGCCGGCCCAGTCAGGCCGCGCCTCGAGCATCGCCTGGTACCAGATCTCGGACTGCGAACGCGTGTTGGTGAAGACCAGCGTGGTCGTGCTGGCGGTGATCTCCTCGATCACCTGCGGCAGCATCGTGAGGCCCAGGTGGCCGCCCCACGGAAAGCGCTCGCCCCGACCCGGCAGCAGCGAATCGACGACCATTTTCTTCGGCACCTCGCCTTGCACCAGCAGGCCCTGCTCGGCGCCGACCAGGGTGCGCATCGCTTCATGGAGATTTCCGAGCGTGGCCGACATGCCCCAGACGCAGAGCTTGTCGTTCCAGCGCCGGAGACGGGCCAGCGCGAGCTGCACCTGCACGCCGCGCTTGTTGCCGAGCAGCTCATGCCATTCGTCGACCACCACCAGTCGCAGCGTGCCGAGCACCTCTTTCGCATCAACCCGCGCCAGCAGCAGCGACAGGCTCTCCGGGGTGGTCACGAGCACGGTTGGCAGGCGCTGGTTCTGTGCGCTGCGCTCCGCCGAGCCGGTGTCGCCGCTGCGAGCGCCGGCACTCCATGAGTGCATCTCGGCCCCGACGGCATCGAGCGCTTCTTGCAGCGCCCGCAGCGTGTCGGCGGCCAGGGCGCGCATCGGCGTCAGCCACAGCACGGTGAGCGGCGGCGCGGCTTCGGCCCGCTTGCCGGGGGGACGTTTCGGCGGCGCAGCACCGAAGGCAAGCAGGGCGCCGAGCCAGACGGCGTAGGTCTTGCCGGCGCCGGTGGTCGCGTGCAGCAGGCCCGAGTGGCCATCGGCGATCGCCTTCCAGACGGCGCGCTGGAACCTGAAAGGCTTCCAGCCGCGCCCGGCGAACCAGGCATCGAGCGCCTGCTTCGTCGTCATCACGAAGGCAGCAGCGCAGCCAGCGTCTGCAGGCTGTCCGCCTCCTGCACGGCCTTGTCCTCGCGCCAGCGCAGCATGCGCGGAAAGCGGACCGCGATGCCGCTCTTGTGGCGCGTGCTGCGCGCGATGCCTTCGAAGCCGAGTTCGAAGACCAGCGTCGGCCGCACGCTGCGCACCGGCCCGAAGCTCTCGATGGTGGTCTTGCGGATCGCCGCATCGACTCGCGCCATCTCGGCATCGGTCAATCCTGAATAGGCTTTGGCGAAGGGCACCAGCTTGCGGTCGGCGACTTCGGGGGGCCCGTCCCAGACCGCGAAGGTGTAGTCGCTGTAGAGGCTGGCGCGCCGCCCATGGCCGCGCTGCGCGTAGACCAGCACGGCATCGATGGAGAGCGGGTCGATCTTCCACTTCCACCAGACGCCGACGTCCTTGGTGCGGCCGACACCGTAGTGAGCATCGCGCTGCTTGAGCATCAATCCTTCGACGCCCATCGCGCGCGCTGCCTCGCGCTGGCGCGCCAGATCGTGCCAATCCTGGCCGTGCAGCATCGGGCTCGGCAGCAGCGACGGATGCTGCACGCTCACGAGCAGGTCGTCGAGCAAAGCACGGCGCTCCTGCTGCGGCAGCGCGCGCAGGTCGCCGCCCTGCCATTCGAGCAGATCGTAGGCCAGCAGCACGACCGGGATCTCGCGCAGCAGCTTGGCGCCGAGCGTCTTGCGGCCGATGCGCTTCTGCAGCTCGGCGAAAGGCTGCACACGGTCCTCGCGCCAGATCACGATCTCGCCGTCGAGCACGCTGCCGTCGGGCAGCGCGTCACCCATCACGGCCAGTTCCGGGAAGCGGTCGGTCACCAGCTCTTCGCCGCGCGACCAGAGCCACACCTGTCCCGCGCGCTTGACCAGCTGGGCACGGATGCCATCCCACTTCCATTCGACGATCCATTGCGCGGGCGCACCGAGCGCGGCATCGAACTGCTCCAGCGGCAGGTTGAACGGATGCGCCAGAAAGAAGGGATAGGGCTGGCCGCTGGTCTTCTGGTCGCGCTCGCCGGTGCTCTCGGGCGAGATCAGCGCCGCGTAGTCGGCGGCCGTCGGCTGGCCGCTGATGTGGGTGTAGCCCATGAGCCGCTGGGCCACGCGCTTGGGGTCGAGCGCGCCGACCGCGGCCAGCGCCTGCGTGACCTGCAGCTTCGAGACGCCGACGCGGAAGCCTCCCGTGATGAGCTTGAAGTAGACCAGCCGCTCGTCGATGGCGAGCCGCTGCCACTGCGCGCGCAGTGCATCGGACAACGCCTCGGGCGGCATCTTGCGCAGCGGCAGCAGATGCTGCTCGATCCATTCCGCCAGCCCCATGCCGTGGACATCGGTCGGGGGCGGGAGCAACAGCGAGATCGTCTCCGCGAGATCGCCGACCGCTTCGTAGCTTTCGTCGAACAACCACTCGGGCAGGCCCGCGGACTCTTGCGCGAGCAGTCGCAGCAGCTTCGCGGGCACCAGTTGGCGCGGCTTGCCGCCGGCGAGGAAGTACACGACCCAGGCCGCATCCCGTGCCGGCGCGCCCTGCAGATAGCGCTGCAAGGCGGCCTGCTTCGCCAGGCTCGACGTGGTCGCGTCGAGCTCGCGATAAAGCGCGGCGAATTGCTTCATGGCACGGCTGCGGCCGGCTCCGAATCCTCGTCGCCGTACTCGGTCTTGAAGCCCTGCGCCTCCAGGCCGTTCTCAGTGAGCCAGCGCACCAGCACGGCCACGCTGCCGTGCGTGACGAGCACGCGCTGCGCGCCGGTGCCCGCGATGGCCTGCTGCAGGCCCGGCCAGTCCGCATGGTCGGACATCACGAAGCCACGGTCGACACCGCGACGGCGGCGGGTGCCGCGCAGCTGCATCCAGCCGCTGGCAAAGGCATCCGAGTACTGCCCGAAGCGGCGCATCCACGGCGTGCCCTGTGCAGACGGAGGCGCCAGCACCAGTGCGCGCTTGAGCATCGCGGCATCGACGCCCGGATCGGTCACTCGCACGGTCGGCGGCAGTGCAACGCCGGCGGCTCGGTACACCGCATTCAGCGGCTCGACCGCGCCATGCACCACGATCGGCCCGATGTCCGGGTTCACGCCATGCAGGATGCGCTGCGCCTTGCCGAAGGCATAGCACAGCAGCACCGAGGCCCTGCCCTGCTCAGCATTGGCGCGCCACCAATCGTTGATCTCGGCGAACAGCACGGCCTGCATCGGCCAGCGATAGATCGGCAGGCCGAAGGTCGACTCGGTGATGAAGGTGTCGCAGGGCACCGGCTCGAAGGGTGCGCAGGTGCCGTCCGGCTCGGTCTTGTAGTCGCCCGATGCGACCCAGACGCGGCCGCCGTGCGCGAGCCGGATCTGGGCCGACCCGAGCACGTGCCCGGCCGGATGCAGCGAGACGCGCACGCCGTGGTGGACGATGGCCTCGCCGTAGGCCAGCGTCTGCAGAGTGATCTCGCCGAGCCGCGTGCGCAACGTGCCAGCGCTGTCGGTGTGGGCGAGGTAGTGCCCATGGCCGACGCGGGCGTGGTCGGAGTGCGCGTGTGTGATGACGGCACGGTCGACCGGGCGCCACGGGTCGATGTAGAAATCGCCCGGCGGGCAGTAGAGGCCTTCGGGGCGGGCGACGACGAGATCGCCTGGGGATGGGGGCGGCGCAATGACCATGGAAACGCCATGGTAGGCCGTGCCGCGGCTGTCCGCGCCGTGCGGCAGGCGCGACGCGATGTGAGCCGCGACCTACGACCGCGACAAGTGCGCTACCACGGCGTCCACTTCTGCTCGCTGGCGGCCGAGGCCACCGTTCGCTCGATGAAACGTACACCCCGTACGCCGTCTTCCACGTGCGGGTAGTCGCCCGCAAGAGGATCCGCGGCTTGGCCTGCAAGCCGCGCCCGGACGTCCGCCGCCACGCCACCATAGACATTGGCAAAGGCCTCGATGAATCCCTCCGGATGCCCGCTCGGCAGCCGGCTCGCGCGCCGTGCGGCTTCGCACAACCAGGGCGAGCCACGCGTGAGGATGCGTTTCGGCCCGTCATGCGGCAGGTGCGTCAGTTCGCTCGGCTGTTCCTGGCGCCAGATCAGCGTGCCGAGCGTGCCGGAGACCCGCAGCCGCAAGTCGTTCTCGAGCCCGGTGTTGACCTGCGACGCGATCAGCACGCCGCGCGCGCCGCCACGGAAACGCAGCAGCAGGCTGCCGTCGTCGTCGAGCGGTCGCCCGGGCACCAGCGCGCTCAGGTCGGCGCAGAGGCTTTCGATCTCGAGCCCCGTCACGGTCGCCACCAGATTCTCGGCATGCGAGCCGATGTCGCCGATTGCCCCTGCGGCGCCGCTCTGCGCGGGGTCGCTGCGCCACGCGGCCTGCTTGTTGCCCTCGCCTTCGAGCCGGGTCGAGAGCCATCCCTGGTTGTATTCGACGACCACCTTGCGGATCTCGCCGATCTCGCCCGCGTGCACCATTTCGCGCGCTTGGCGGACCATCGGGTAGCCGGTGTAGTTGTATGTGACGCCGAAAACCGTGCCCTGCCGTGCCACCGCCGCGACCAAGGCATCGGCCTGCTCGCGCGTGTGCACCAGGGGCTTGTCGCAGACCACGTGGAAGCCGGCGTCGACGAAGGCCTGCGCCACCGGATGGTGCATGTGGTTGGGCGTGACGATCGAGACGAAGTCGATGCGCTCCCCGACCGGCCGCTGCAGCTCATCGGCGAGCAGGCTTCGCCAATCGCCGTGGTTGCGATCGTCGGCGAGGAACAGATCGCGCCCCGAGGCCTTGGCCTTCTCGRCACTCGAGGACAAGGCGCCGGCCACCAGTTCGATCTGCCCGTCGAGCGCGATCGCCTTGCGATGCACCGCGCCGATGAAGGCGTCGCGCCCGCCGCCGACCATGGCGTAGCGGAGCTTGCGCGGAAGAGTTTCTTGTGTCATCGAAGAGGGGCTGCCGGCGAGCCGGCAGCCATCAGGA
>NZ_JBFUIU010000041.1:0-25536 GCF_056401695.1 Variovorax sp. P4_D9 | reverse complement strand
GAACTACACGGGGCCGGTCCGGCTTGCTTCGGCGGCGGCCGCTGCCTGCGCGACACCCGCCGTCAGGGTCAGCCAGGTCTGGTAGTCGAACAGCAAAAGCTCCCTTCGGGATGTCCGCGCACGGGCGGCGGTCCTGGCTTTACGGCGGGCGGGCGCAGGCGCGGCTTTCGCTTTCCCGGAAAGGGGAAGTTCGAGGTTCTTGTGACGATCTTTGGCCGGCCARCGCGAAGATGATCGCCATCGMAACGTYTTGCCTGAARCGTCGTCGTACCGCCGATTCCTCGAGTCTAATCCTGCGCTCGAAGGCAGCGAGGGTTCCCGCATCGCTCGGCATCGCGGCGCCGTCCGAGGTTTCGGCGAACTCGCGACTGCTCTTGTCTGTAACGACATCGCTACTACGCATGCCTGCAGTCTCCGTCATTCGCGCCTCGCCTGACGCAAAGAACCTGCTGCGTTCGTGAGATATGTGGCAGATATCCGGCCCGCGGTCGCTCGCGCCGGCCCCGTTGTGAACCGAGCGATTCCGACTGTCCTTCATCCGCCCTCCCACCGGCTCCCACACGACGCCTTTGCGTCAGCCTCGGTTTCCCGCAGACGACTATGCGTCGATGCGTTCGACGAGTTGAATTCTCGGCGCGACGCCACAGGTGTTGCGCTCTTAGCGTCGAAACCAATCGGAGATGACCTCACCCCGTGCGCGAGTGCGAAAACCTCCGGCGGAGAATCGTCCCAACGCGCAATCACGGCATGTGCTCAGCGAAGTGCGCGCCCTCGCATTTCCCATGGCCGGGCGATCCGGCGCTCTTGAAGGTGCGGAAGAGTCTTGTCATTCATTTGAATCACAATCGTCACGTCGCCCGTCTTCATGGAGAAGCCGTGGCTCGTGGTCGCGAATTGCCTGGTGCCGCCCRTATCCGGAGGCCTTGGCGACGCGTGTCAGCACGATGCGAACAACATCCGAGACCGTCAGCCCAAACCGTCGAGAACCTCGACCGGGCGGTCCCGGACGTTGGCGGCGATGCGCGCTTGCACCAAAGAGCCCTGGGCCAGGCGCCGCAGATGCTGCATGACCCCATCCGTCCCGCCGCGAGAAGTCGCCAATCAACCTGGAAGACATGTGGGCTGTGCGAGTGCGTCTCCGGATGCTAGTCCGGGTCAGGAAGGCGCACTTCTCCGACGAACCTATTCGCTTTCGGAGATATGAGTGCCAGTGGCAACTCGTCGGGCCAGGTTGGGCCGCGAAGGTCTGCTTCCAAGAGCGCCGGTTGGCGGTCATGGAAGGTCAGAGCTCGCGGTCCCGGGTTCGTGGTGCAAGCCGGGCAGAATGGGGCATTACAGAGGCTGATTCCCAACACCACTAATGCGCTTGCTGCAGTACAAGGACCTCGACCTCCGACGGGTCAAAACCGCCTTTGTCAAGGTGCGCGCGGCCATCGAGGCCGGCGACTTCAAAAGCCCCGACGTCAAGAAGCTGCATACCGGCGGCTACTACCGCGCCAAACTGGACCACAGCAACCGGTTGCTGCTGCAGTTCGTGCGCCATGGCAGCGAGACAATGTGCCTGGCGCTGGAGGTGATCGAAAACCACGCCTACGACAAGTCGCGCTTCCTACGCGGCGCGCGGGTAGACGAGGCCAAGATCGAGCGCGAGCCGAGCATCGAAGCGACCCAGTTCGCCGCCGAGGCACTCCCCCTGCGCTGGCTGCACGCCACCCGCAGCGAGTTCGAACTGCTCGACAAACCCATCGTCTTCGACGACGCCCAGGAGGCCGTTCGACGCCTGCCAGCGCCGGTGGTGCTGGTCGGCGCCGCGGGCTCCGGCAAGACCGCCGTCACCTTGACCAAGCTCAGGGAGGCCGAGGGCCGTGTGCTCTATGTGACGCAATCGTCCTACCTCGCGCAATCGGCGCGGGCCCTCTACGACGCCCACGGCTATGAGAACCCTGCCCAGGAAGCCGAGTTCCTGAGCTACCGAGAATTCCTGGAGACCCTGCAAGTCCCGACGGGTCGTGAGGTCAGCTTCAATGCCTTCAGCGGTTGGTTCGAGCGACACCGCGGCGCCGCCAAGGCGTTGGGCGACATCGACGCCCATGCCCTGTTCGAGGAATTTCGCGGTGTCATCGGCGCCCATTCCGACGGGCCCCTCAGCCTGTCCGACTACCTGGCCCTGGGCACGCGCCAGAGCCTGTTGACACCGTCAGCCCGTGCAGCGGCGCATATTCTCTTCGGCCGCTATCGGCAATGGCTGGTGGAGACCACCCAGTTCGATCTGAACCTGGTCGCCCATGCATGGCAGCCGCTGGCCGTGGGCACGTACGACTTCGTCGTGATCGACGAAGTGCAGGATCTCACCGGTGTGCAGCTTGCCCTGATACTGGCGTGCCTGAAGAATCCGGGCCAGTTCCTGTTGTGCGGGGATTCGAACCAGATCGTTCACCCGAACTTCTTCTCCTGGGCAGCGGTGAAGACGCTGTTTTGGCAAGGCCTGGCCGGCGAGGCGGCGCAACGACAGGCACTGCACATACTGCAGGCCAACTTCCGCAACACGCGGGCGGTCACAGAACTCGCCAACACGCTGCTGAAGATCAAGCAGGTCCGCTTTGGTTCGATCGACCGCGAAACCAACTTCCTGGTGACCAGCACGTCCGCAGACGCCGGCGAGGTGACGCTCGTCCGAGCCACGGACGTGGTTCTCAAGCAAATCGACGCCACCACGCGCGCATCCGCGCGCCATGCGGTGATCGTGCTGCGCGACGAAGACAAGGCGACGGCGCGAGCCCAGTTTCGTACGCCGCTCGTCTTCTCGGTCCACGAGGCCAAGGGACTGGAGTACCCGAACGTGGTGCTGCTGGGCTTCGTCTCCGGTCAGCGCGCGGCCTATGCCGAGGTCTGCGATGGGGTCTCGCCGCAAGACCTGATTGGCGACGAACTGACTTACCGTCGCGCCAAGGACAAGAGCGACAAATCGCTGGAACTCTACAAGTTCTACGTGAACGCGCTGTATGTGGCGATGACACGTGCGGTGGAGACCCTGACGATCGTCGAGTACGACACTGGCCATGCCTTGCTCGAACTGCTGGGCCTGGAGGCAAGCGAGGCTCGCGTCGCTCCAACCCAGGCGTCGACCAAGGAGCAGTGGGCATTGGAAGCGCGCAAGCTCGAACTGCAAGGCAAGCAGGAGCAGGCTCTGGCGATCCGCGAGACCTTCCTGCAAGGCAAGCCCGTGCCCTGGACCCCGTGGAGCCGGACACTGATCGAATCGCTGGCCTCCAGCGCGCTGGACCGGGGCAATCCCAGCGCCAAGCAGAAACAGACGCTGATGGACTATGCGCTGTGGCACGGTCAGCAGGTGTGGGTCGAGCGACTGGCGTCGGCGGGCTTCCAGCCCGCCCGCGGCCTGGCGCCTGATGGGGACTTCGGATGGATCGGCGACACCGCCCCCCTTCACGCCGTGCGCATGGCACAGGAAAAGCTACAGCAGTTCGTTCTGCGCACAGTGAACGCTTCGCGCCAGCGCCACCTGCTGCCCTACGCCGCGAAGAACTTCAAGAGCATCCTGCAGCTGTGCGACTTGCACACCGTCGACCATTTGACGCCGGTGGGCGCCACGCCGCTGATGCTGGCCGCGCGCGCGGGCAACACGGCGCTCGTCGATGCCCTGCTCGCCAAGGGTGCCAACCCTGAGGCGGAAGACGAGTTCGGGCAGACGGCCTGGCAGCAAGCCGTGAACCGGGCGATCGAGGATCCAAGCTTCGCAAAGAACTCCATGGGGTCGATCTTCGAGCAGGTGGCGCCGGCCGTGATTGATGTGCAGATCGACGGGCGGCTCGTGCGAATCGAGCGACATCAGGGCGAGTACTGGGTACTGACGCTGATGTTGGCGGGACTCAAGACCCAGTGGTCGTCTTGCGCCGCCAGGACGCTGCCGGTGTGGAAGTTCGGCGAGGGCTACTTTGCCGAGCAATTGCATCAGGTTCTCGAAGGCCTGCCCGTCCATCTTTGGCCTGAAAAGCGGCGCAAGCGCATCTACCTCAACCAGGTGCTGGCGCGCGCCGAGGTCGACAGCGGCTACAAGCCGGCGCGCAAGCTGTGGGCGCGCACCCGCAACGGCCACTATCTACCCAATCCCGCGATGCAGCTGCGTCGCGGCGACGGCTGGCGGCCGGTTTACGAGGCACTCAGGCTGGACTGGGTCGACCGCGGGACCGGCACGGACGAAACGTTCAGGACGCGGCCGGCTTTGGTCGTGGCAAGGGTGAGGGAGCACCTGGCAGGCACGCTGGAGGAGTTCTTCTGAGCGCCGCCAGCTTGCGGTACTTGAGCCGTTTGACCGGTTGATCGGTTGATCGGTTGATCGGTTGATCGGTTGATCGGTTGATTTGACCCTCGAGGTGTGCGCATCGTCCGAAACCGCGCGGGGTCGCTCGGCTTCGCATCCAATACACAGAATGTGAGCGGTCACACACCTGAAGAACCTTACCACACGTTGAACGAGACGGCTCACCAACGTCGATGCGTGGAGAATCCTCCGGAGCACGAGATCTTGAAGCCGCTTGATCAGGCGGCGGATGGCGAGCCGCAAGGCCAGAGCTGCYGACGCGCTCTCGCGGCAGCAGCGCGCCGTGCGCGGCTTTGCAACGGGCCGGGCGTTGTTGGGGCAGCGCCCGAGTGCATCCGATGTGAAGTTCTTACATCCGTGGCGCTTCGATAATCTGTCGCATGAATTCCTCTGCGCCGAAGCGTACGCGTCGATCAGAAAAGGCGTTGGACGTCCTGGAGGACGCGCCCGGCATCGCTGGCGGGTTGCTCGAAAAAGCTCGCACCCGCCTGGAGTTTCTCTACGGGGAGGTGGCCAGGACGTGGCCCGGCTTCATCGCCCGTCCCGGCCAGCACCAGATGATGCTCGCGGCCCTGATGACCTTCCTGAGTGCCGGTTCGCCCGAGGACGAGGGCCGCGCGGGGAATCACCTGGCCCTGCTCGAAGCAGGCACCGGAACCGGCAAGACCGTGGCTTACTGCCTGGCGGCCATCGTGGCCTCGGAGCTGTTGGACAAGACCGTCATCGTTTCCACCGCCACTGTCGCGCTGCAGGAACAACTGTTCCACAAGGACCTGCCGCGGCTGGCGAAGATCATTCCAGATCTGCACTTCGATCTTCTCAAGGGCCGGGGTCGCTACATCTGCGAAAGCCGCCTGGAAGGCGCGGTCAACGATGTCGCCCAGGACGGTCTGTTGGGCGATGAATTGCAGGGTGCGTTCACCGGCGCCAGTTGGCAGGCTCGGAGCGCCCCGCGCGACACCACCCAGGCCATGCGCTGGTACAAGAAGGTCGCCAGGACGCTTCGCAGCGGCAAATGGGACGGCGACTTGGACAGCCTGGAGCAGCAACCCGACCCCCAGGACTGGCGGATGGTTCAGGCCAGCGCCAGCGCTTGCAACGGGGGGCAATGCGAGCATTTCAGGAGCTGCGCATTTTTCAAGGCGCGTCGCCGCGCCGCCGCCGCCACGATCCAGGTCGCCAACCACGCACTGATCCTCGCCACGCTGCAAACGGACAGCGCGCTGATCGAGCCTGGCAACACGCTGTTCGTGTTCGACGAGGCGCACCACCTGCCCAGCATTGCCGCCGAGCAGTTCGCCGACCGTGCCCGGCTCGGCACCAGCGTCAGCTTGCTCGCCAGTTTGCGCGCGCTGGCCAACCGCCACGGCCGGGGCATGCCCGCCTCCACCCGCCCCGACCTGACGGCCTTCGGGCAAACGATCACCGAATGCAACGACAAACTCGGCATCCTTGAGACCTATTGGACCCAGAACCAACTGGTGGGCGCCGACAAGCCGGTTCACCGCTTTGTTCATGGCCGGATCCCCGAGGATTTGATTCCGGAATGCGAGCAGTTGGCCACCCTCCTAGGCTCGGTCGCCACGGTGGTGGCGAGTATCGCCAGCGCCCTGAAGGAGCCTGACGAGTCCCGATCCCCCGCCGAGCGCGACGAGCAGACCCGGGTCGGCGTTGAACTGGGGGTGTACCTGTCCCGGCTGCAAACCCTGCAGCGACTGTTCAGCGCGTGGGCCACGAACGACACGGTTCCCTGGGCCAAATGGATGGAGTTCGCGGCGGCACCCCCGGCCATGCCGGCGGCGGTCCGTGCCGACGCGTGGCTCTGCGCCAGCCCGATGACGGCCGCGCAGCTCCTGTCGCGAGGCCTGTGGAAGAACGTGAGCGCGGCCGTCTGCACCTCCGCCACCCTGACCGCCTGCGGTCGCTTCGACTTCTTCGACCGCTTGAGCGGAATGAACCGCTTCCCCGAACGGCGCGCCATGGTGGTCGCGTCCCCGTTCGACTACGCCAGGCAGGGCGAGCTGCGCATCGCGCCGATGAGCAACTCGCCGAAGAGCCCCGACTTTTCGGAGGAGTTGTGCCGCACGCTGCCGTCGCTGCTGCGCGAGTACCAGCATGGACAGCTGGTGCTGTTCACCTCCAGGCGCCAGATGCTGGCCTGCCACGCTGCGCTGCCCAGAGACTTGACTGACCAAGTCCAGATGCAAGGCGAGCGCTCGCGCACCGAGTTGCTCGCGGAGCACGGCCGGCGCGTTGCGCGCGGCAAGCGCAGCATCATCTTCGGGTTGCAATCCTTCGGCGAAGGCATCGACTTGCCTGGGGCACTGTGTGAGCACGTGGTGATCGACAAGCTCCCCTTCACCCCACCCAACTCGCCGGTGGAGGAAGCGTTGGCCGAATGGTTGAGCGGCCAGGGACGTGACCCGTTCGTCGAGATCGCGGTGCCGCGCGCGGCGATGAAGCTGGCCCAATGGGCCGGCCGCGGCGTGCGCACCGTGACCGATCGTGCCGTCATCACCGTGTGCGATATGCGCCTGGTGACGATGCGCTACGGGCGCGATATCCTGGCTGGGCTGCCGCCGTTTCCCGTGGTGCGCTCGAAGATCGTCGCACCAACCACGACAGACTCTGGCTCAGGTGTTGGCGCTCCCTGACCTGAGGTGGCGATGGCGGCTGTCGATCAGCCGTCGACAGTGAGCGGCGACTGAACGTCGGCGCCGCCAGGTTTCGCGCACCCCGACGTTGCCGTTGCCCATCAATGACCCCCGCACGTCAGTGCGCTGGCGGGCGCCAATCAAAGGGCCGAAGCCCCGCGCGCTACAGAAGCCGTGCGGGCGGCGAGGGATTTTCGCTGAGCGATGTATTGTCAGGGCGACAGACGATGCTCATCGTCGCGGCGCTCGAACGAGCGGATGCCCCCCGATGGAGGCCTTGAAGGCCGTGGCGAAGGTCGACAACTCGCTTCTGCCGCCCACTTACAATGCTGCGCTGCACCATGTGTCCATGGCGACATCCGATTCCCGGCCTTGGCCTCGTCAGCAAGTCCGGGCCTTGACAACCGGCGATCGCGGCTGCAGCCGCCCGATCGGCCGATTTGGAGCAATCAATGAACCGCCCTCAACCCCCATCGTCCGACGGTGTCAAGCCCTCGCTGTTGCGCCGCATTCCACTGGCATTCGGCGCCTTGTTCGGTTTGTTGGCGAATGCGGATTTGGCTGCGCGGTATGCCGCGCTGCGCGATGGCGCCGTACCGCCTGCGACTCCCACACCTGTTGCACCCGCGCCCGGACCGTCGGTGCTGAAGGAACCGAGCGCCGACGCCGCGCTGCAACTGCTCGCGCTGCTGCAGCGTGACGCGCGGTTGATCGATTTCGTTGGCGAGGATCTCAGTGGCTATGCCGACGCCCAGATCGGCGCGGCGGCGCGCCTGGTGCACGAAGGCTGCGCCAAGGTGCTGCGCGAGCATTTCAGCCTCGTGCCGGTGCGCGACGAGGCAGAAGGCAGCCACGTCACGTTGCGGGCGGGCTTCGACGCCGCGGCGGTCCGCGTGACTGGCAACGTGGTCGGTCAACCGCCCTTTGCCGGCAGCCTCAGGCATCGCGGCTGGCGCGTCACCGAGGTGCGCTTGCCCAAGCTGGCCGAGCAGCACGATGCGCGCGTGGTGGCGCCGGCGGAGGTCGAGCTGTGAGCGGGCCGCGCTTTGCGATCGGCATCGACCTCGGGACCACGCACAGTGCGCTGGCCTACGTCGACATCGCCGCCAGCGACGGCGAGGCTACCGTTCACGGCACGATGCCGATTCCGCAGCTTACCGCGCCCGGCGCGGTCGAGTCGATGCCGCTGCTGCCGTCGTTCCTGTACCTGCCGCATGCCGATGAAATGGCGGCCGGTGACCTGATGCTGCCCTGGCCGGCCGACGGCCAGCATGCCGTCGGCGAGCTGGCGCGCAGCCGCGGCGCGACGACACCGATCCGGCTGGTGTCGAGCGCCAAGAGCTGGCTTTGCCACCCTGGCGTCGATCGGCGCGCCTCGATCCTGCCGCACGACGCGCCGCCCGAGGTGGCTCGGGTGTCGCCGCTCGACGCCTCGACGCATTACCYGGAACATGTGCGCAACGCCTGGGACCACGCGCACCCCGAGGCGCCGTTCGCGGAGCAGGATGTGACGGTGACGATCCCGGCGTCGTTCGACCCCGCCGCGCGCGAGCTGACGGTCGAAGCCGCCAAGACCGCGGGCTGTGGTTCGCTGACGCTGCTTGAAGAGCCGCAATCCGCGCTGTACAGCTGGATCGAGGCCAGCGGCGGTGGCTGGCGCAAGCAGGTGCAGCCGGGCGACATCATCTTGGTGATCGACGTCGGCGGCGGCACCAGCGACTTCTCGCTGATCGCCGTTCTCGAACGCGACGGCAACCTCGAGTTGCACCGTGTCGCGGTCGGCGAGCACATCCTGCTCGGCGGCGACAACATGGACCTGGCGCTGGCGCACGGCGTCGCCCGCAAGCTGGCCGCCGCCGGCACCACGCTCGATGCGTGGCAGCTGCGCGCGCTGGCCTACGCCTGCCGCAGCGCGAAGGAAAGGTTGCTCGGCGATACCGATGGGCCGGCCGACACCACCGCGCAACCCATCGTCGTGCCCAGCCGCGGCAGCAAGTTGATCGGCGGCTCGATCCGTACGGAGCTGACGGCCGACGAAGTGGGCACGACGATCGTCGACGGCTTCTTCCCGCAGGTCGAGGCCTCGGCACGGCCGATGAGTCGCGTGCGCGCCGGCCTGGCACAGCTCGGTCTTCCGTATGCGCAGGATGCGGCCGTCACGCGCCACCTGGCGGCGTTCCTCGGGCGGCAGGTCGACGCGGTGGCCAAACTGGATGGCTTCGACGACCGCATCGGCAACGGCTCGGAAGGCGCCAGCTTCCTGCATCCAACCGCGGTGCTGTTCAACGGCGGCGTCTTCAAGTCGGCGCTGCTGGCCGATCGCACGCTGGCGACTGTCAACGGGTGGCTCGCCGCCGAGGGTGCCGCGCCGGCACGCCTCTTGGCCGGCGCCGACCTCGACCTCGCGGTGGCGCGCGGCGCCGCTTACTACGGCTATGTGCGGCACGGCCACGGCGTGCGCATCCGCGGGGGCACCGCGTTCGCGTACTACGTAGGGGTCGAATCGTCGATGCCTGCGGTGCCAGGCATCGAGCCGCCGGTGGAGGCGCTGTGCGTGGCGCCGTTCGGCATGGAAGAAGGCACCGAAGCCGAACTACCGGCGCTCGAACTCGGACTGGTGGTCGGTGAGCCTGTGCACTTCCGCTTCTACGCCTCATCGGTGCGGCGCCAGGACAGCGTCGGCACGCTGCTCGACGCCTGGGCATCCGACGAGCTGCAGGAGCTAGCCCCCATTTCCGCCACGCTGCCGCCCGAAGGCCGCAGCCCCGGTGAGGTGGTGCCGGTGCGGCTGCACGCCCGCGTGACGGAAGCCGGCACGCTCGAGCTTGAAGCGGTGCCGCGCAGCGGCGGCGAGCGCTGGAAGATCGAATTCGATGTGCGCGGCGAGCGCCAGCAGGACGCGTAGCGGGCCTCAGCCGGCTGCCGGCGCCGGAATGAGGGCCGCCTGGACGGTCGGCATCGACCTCGGTACCACGCACACCGTCGTCGCCTATGCGCCAGCGCAAGGCCGCATGGACGCCATCCGCTTGTTCGACGTCGAGCAGTTGGTCGCGCCCGGCGAAGTGGCGGCGCGGCCGCTGCTGCCGTCGATGCGGTACCACCCGGCGTCGGGCGAACTGGCGCCGGGTGACTTGGCGCTGCCTTGGGCGCCGGCCGGCGCTGGCAACGCGGCCGTGATAGGCAGCCTGGCGCGTCAACTCGGTGCCCAGGTGCCCGGGCGTCTGGTGGTCAGCGCGAAGAGCTGGCTGTCGCATGCCGCGGTCGACCGGCTGGCGCCCATCCTGCCCTGGGGCGCGGCAGCCGATGTGCCGAAGGTCTCCCCGGTGGAGGCCAGCGCGAGCTACCTCGCGCACCTGCGCGCGGCCTGGAACCATCTCTATCCGACGGCCCTGCTTGAACACCAGGAACTGGTGCTGACGGTGCCGGCCTCGTTCGACGACGCGGCGCGCGCACTGACCGTCGAAGCTGCACGCGTCGCCGGCCTGCCGCTGCTGCGCCTGCTCGAAGAACCCCAGGCTGCGCTGTACGACTGGTTGTTCCGCCACCGCAAAGCGCTCGCCAAGGCGCTTGAGAGCACGCGGCTGGTGCTGGTGTGCGATGTCGGCGGCGGCACCACCGACCTGAGCCTGGTGCGCGTCGACTGGGATGGGGCTGAGCCACGGCTCGAGCGCATTGCGGTCGGCCGCCACCTGATGCTCGGTGGCGACAACATGGACCTGGCACTCGCGCACTTGGCCGAAGCCAGACTCAACTCAGCGGCAGGCGAGACTGCAGCGCGCCTGTCGGCCGGCCAGCTGTCTCACTTGGTCGAACGCTGTCGCGCCGCCAAGGAACGGCTCCTTGCCGCCGACGCGCCGGCCAGCGCGCAGGTCACGCTGCTCGGCGCGGGTTCGCGCCTGATCGGCGGCGCACGCTCGGTGATGCTGGGCCGCGAAGAGGTCGAGCGCATCGTGGTCGATGGCTTTTTTCCGCAGGTGACGGCCACCGAACTGCCGCGGCGCGAGCGCGCCAGCGGCCTGGTCGCGTTCGGCCTGCCCTACGCCGCCGACCCGGCCGTGACGCGCCACATCGCCGGCTTCCTGCAACAGCACACGTCGGCCGGCTGGCCCGACGCGCTACTGCTCAACGGCGGCGTGTTCCGTGCCGAGGCGATCGCCGCGCGTCTTCACGCGACGCTCGGCGCGTGGCGCGGCGCGCCGCTGCAAACGTTAAACAACGCCGACCCGGACGTCGCGGTCGCGCGCGGCGCGGTTGCTTACGCGCTGGCGCGGCGCGGCTTGGCGCCGAAGATCGGCGGCGGTTCGGCGCGCAGCTACTTTCTGCCGCTCGACGACGGCAAGGGGCGAGGCGTCTGCGTGCTGCCGCACGGCAGCGAGGAAGGCCGCGAGATTCGCCTCGAAGGCCGGAACTTCGAGCTGCGCGTCGGCGAACCGGTGCGCTTCCACCTCGTTTCGACCACGGCCGGTGGCGCGGGCCAGCCCACTCCGCTGGCCGGCGAACTGGTCGATCTCGGCGCGTGCGATGTGCAGCCGCTGCCGCCGGTTGCCACCGTCGTGCGCGCCGATGGCGGCACCGCGCGACGCAACATCCCCGTGGAGCTGGCGACGATGCTGACCGAGGTCGGCACGCTCGAAGTGCACTGCATCTCCGCCAGCGACCCGTTGCAGCGCTGGAAGCTCGAGTTCCAGCTGCGTGCCGATTCAACTGCCCCGGCATCCGCAGGGGCCGGACTGCCACCGCGCTTTGGCGAGGCGGTCGAATGCATCGAGCGCGTCTTCGGCGCGCGCGACCGCGAGGTAGGCCCTAAGGCCGTCAAGCAGTTGCGCACGCAACTCGAAGCCCTGCTCGGCAGCCGCGAGCGATGGCCGACCGCGCTGCTGCGTCCGCTGTTCGACGCGCTGTGGCAACGCGCGCGTGGCCGCCACCGCTCGGCCGACCACGAACGTCTGTGGCTGAGCCTGGCCGGCTGGTGCCTGCGACCGGGATTCGGCGACGCGCTCGACGGCTGGCGCATCGAACAGTTGTGGTCGATTTTCGAGCTGGGCGTGCAGCATGGCCGCGAGCGCCAAGTCAATGCCGAATGGTGGACGCTATGGCGCCGCGTTGCCGGTGGGTTGGACGAGGCAGCCCAGCAGCGGCTACTCAACGATTTCGCGATCAACCTGCGCGGCGAAGAGGCGGGCATCCACGTACTACCGCCGCGGCTCGTCAAGGGGGGCTGGGACGACATGGTGCGCATGGGCGCTTCGCTCGAACGCATCCCGGCCGATCACAAGGTGGAGATCGGCGACTGGCTGGTCGAGCGCTTGCAGCGACCGGGCGCAGCAGGCGATCCTCGGGCCCGCGACACCTGGACGCTGTGGGCCATCGGTCGCATCGGTGCGCGCGCCCCCCTTTACGGTAGCGCGCATGGCGTGGTGCCAGCCGCCGCCGCCGCCGCCTGGCTCGACGCCCTGCTCACGCTGGACTGGAAAGACGTCGAAGGCGCCGCTGCCGCCGCCGCCAACCTGGCCCGTCTGAGCGGTGATCGCGCACGCGACCTGTCGCTCGAAGCGCGCGAACGAGTCATGGCTCGGCTCGAGGCCCATCGGGCTCCGGCGACGTGGATCGCCCGGGTGCGCGAGGTCGTTCCGCTCGACGAAGCCGGCGAACGCGGCGTGTTCGGCGAAGCTTTGCCGCCGGGCTTGAGGCTGATCGGCTGAGTACCGACAAAAGGGGCCCCATTTTTCGATCGGGCGCCACGGTCATCCGGTCATCCGGAACGCGAGGTTCGAAGGCTGGGACTGAGCCGACGACAAGTTGAGCGGCCTGTTCAGCGTTACCACGCCGAGGGCGTACCCGGCGCCGGTCACTTCTACTCGCGAGAGACCAAGGCCACGCTGTCGAGATAGCGAGCGTCGCACCCGTCCCGCATCAGCTATTGCGTTCGGCCCGTCCTCCCAGCTCGAACAGACTCTTGAGTTCGTGTTCGGGCAGTTGCCCGATCCAGGCCTCACCCGTGCCCACAGCCATGTCAGCCAGCTCGCGCTTGCTGCGGATCATGGCGTCGATGCGCTCCTCGAACGTGCCCTGCGCAATGAAGCGGTGCACCTGCACATTGTGCTTCTGTCCGATGCGATAGGCACGGTCCGTGGCCTGCGCTTCGACGGCAGGGTTCCACCACAGATCGAAGTGCACCACGTGGCTGGCTGCGGTCAGGTTCAGGCCGGTGCCGCCCGCCTTCAGCGACAGCAGGAAGACGCGCTCTGCCGGTTCGTTCTGAAACCGCTCGACCATCTTGTCGCGCCGCGCGCGCGGCACACCGCCATGTAGGAACTGCGGCTCACGTCCTTGGCGCTCGAGYAGCCAGCGCTGYAGCAAATCCCCCATCTCGCGGAACTGGGTGAAGACGAGCACCTTCTCCCGCGTTGCTTCGATCTCGTCCAGCAGATCGAACAGCCGCTCGACCTTGCCCGAGACCAGCGGATCGTCACCACGCTGCTTGAGGTATTGCGCCGGATGGTTGCAGACCTGCTTGAGTGCCAGGATCATCTGCAGCACCAGGCCCTGGCGCTGGAAGGTGCCGGACTCGCCGGCGATGCTGGCGAGGCCCTCGCGCACCACCGACTCGTACAGGGCCGCTTGTGCCTTGCCGAGCGTGCAGTGCTGGATCTGCTCGATCTTGTCGGGCAGGTCGCCGATGATGGTCTTGTCGGACTTCAGCCGTCGCAGCAGGAACGGCGCCAGCACGCGCCTGAGCCGCTCGGCCGCGGCTGCATCGCGGTCGGTCTGGATGGGAGTGGCGAATTCGCGGCCGAAGTGCGTGAGCCCGCCCAGGTAGCCTCGCTGGGCGAAGTCGATGATCGACCAGTAGTCCGACAAGCGGTTTTCCACGGGTGTGCCGCTCATCGCCACAAAGGTCGCCGCTTCGATCGCCTTGACCGCTCGCGTCTGAGCGGCCGCCGGGTTCTTCAGGTTTTGCGCTTCGTCCACCACGACGATGCGCCATTGCAAGGCCCTCAGCCGGGCGGACTCCGAGCGCGCAACACCGTAGGTGGTCAGCAGCACGTCGGGGCGCGCCGCGACCACCATTGCCCGCTGGCTGCCGTGGTAGACATCCACCGACAATGCTGGCGCGAACCGCGCAACCTCCTTCTGCCAGTTGGTCAGCAGGCTGGTGGGCACGATCACCAGCGCGCGGCCGAGATCCAGCTCACCGCGCTCCTTGAGGTGCAATAACAGCGCGATCACCTGCAGCGTCTTGCCCAGGCCCATATCGTCGGCGATCACGCTGCCCAGGCCCAGCCGGGCATTGCGTGCCAGCCATTCATAGCCCCTCACCTGATACGGCCGCATGGCGGCCTGCAGCCCACGCGGCAGGGGAATTGCGGCGCTGTCCTTGAGCTGGTCCAGCAACTTTAGCGCCGCCTTGTTCAGGCCGACCGGCGCACCGTCGTGGCTGCCGGCCAAGGCGATGCGCAGCAGGTCCTGAGCGCTCATGCGTGGCGGCTTTGCCAGGCGCTCGCGCAGTTGGTCGATGGCAGGTGGGTCGAGATAGACGTATTCGCCCTTGAAGCGCACCACCCCCGTGGCCTTGCCCAGCAGGCGCTCGAATTCCCTGGGCGTCAGCGCGTGGTCGCCCAGCGCCACCTGCCAATCGAACGAGAAGATCTGGTCGGCCTTGAGGAACGACGGCGACTTGCCGGCCGTGGCCTTGATCTGCATCGACAGGCGCGGGCGCAGCAGCCGATCCAGGGACCTGGGCAGCAGCGCCCGGATGCCCAGCAACCGGATCGCTGGCAGCGCTTCGAACAGGAAGGCGGGCAAGTCGGACGATTCGATCGACAAGGGCTCGCGTGCGCCGGCCCGCACGTGGCCGGTCAACGGCGGATAGAACTCCGCCAGCAGGGCCACGGTCTGCAGCACCGCCATGCGCCGCGCTTGCCAGGCAGGCTCCTTCATCACGGTGGCCAGTGGCGTGGGCGTGAGCAAGGCCTGCGATTCGAGGGCCACCGCCAGGGAGAGGTCGAAACCGTCGCCGGTTTGGGCTTCTTCAAGCCGCAGCACGGGCGCAAGCGCTTGCCGCGCCAGATGCAGGCGCGCCAGCCAGGCCTGCATGCTGCCCGGCCAAGCGGCCTCGCCGGGGCCGTCGAAGCGGCCGCGGCCCGTGCAGAAGAACAACTGGGGGATCTTGGCGTCCAGTGCCTTGGGGTTCGCTCCAGTTGCTGCCGCGGCCGCGAAAACGCTGTGGTCCAGCAGCAGCGAGAGCAGCAGCCGGGCTTGTTGCGCCGAGGCCAGCGGGGTGGTCTTGCGACCTTGCCGCCGATGCACCAGGCCCGTCGGCAGGCCGGCGGCCGCGCGGTGCACGATGTCGCGCACCGTGGCGTCCAGTTCGGCCGGCAGCCAATGCAAAGCCACCGTGTCTGGTCCCAGCCGCATCAGCTCGGGCACCACCGCGCCTTTGGCCAGCAGGTGTAAGGCCAACAGGCGCAGATGCCAGAGGGCTGACAGCCCGGCTGGCAGGTCGTCCACGCGCGATGGCACAACACCAGCCAGCAGGTCGATCAAGGCCGGCAAAGTGACGGTGGCTTGACCGCGAGCCTCGATGCCGGCCACGGAAACCGTGACGTTGTCGTCCACCGTGAGACGCAGCCCGCCCGTTGGCAACGCAGCTGCGCTGTCCGTATTAACCGCTTCCATCGCCTTTACGGCATGGCGCGCGACCTGAGCCATCTGCTGCTGGGCAAGCTCCCGAAAATCGCCGCCGCGATGGAACACCGGGTTGGCCGGCAGCACGCGCCACAGCGTCTGGCGTAGGTCGGGAATGGGGGTGAGATCAATCTGTGACAGCACGCTGGGGCCTGCGCCATCAGCGCCATCCCCACCACCGGCAGCGGGCCCACCTGCGGCCGGTTCGACTGGCGACGCGTTATCGCCAAGCAGGGCCTGAGCAGCCGTGGGGACCGCTGTCTCCTTGGCGTCGCCAAGTTGCACGCCAAGGGGTTTGAGCAGCGCAGGCAGATCCACGCCGCGCAGGCTGAACACCAGGAAAGGGTCGGCGTCGATCTGCTGGCTGAGCAGGTAGATAACGGCAGCCAGGTGCTTACACGGCACCGCCCAATCGGGGCAGGAGCAGTGCATCTTCAGGTCGCTCCAGCGCGCCGGGAAGATGGGTATCTTCAGCTGCTTCGCCAGTTGCAGCACCGCGGGGTCCAGTTCGCGGTTCAGCAGCCGGGCAATTAAGCCCGGGTCTTCGGCCAGACGGTCGATCAGCCGAAGGGTCTGGGCCTTGTCGACTGGTGGCACGCCGATCTCCACGTCGTACGGCCGGGGGCGCGAACCCTGCACGCAGGCAGTGACCTTGGAGTCCGCCACCACGAGGTCGCACACCGCGCCGCGGTTTGCGTAGGTACGGCCACGAGGCAGGCGGTTGTCGTGATCGATCTGCGTCAGGGCCTGCAGCCACTGGGCACCCCACCAGGTGCGGCCGTATTGAGGGTGGCTCATCGTCTTGTCAGGGGCAACGGGTCGAAGGATGGCATGGGGTGCGATGGCAATCCCACCGGGCCAGCCGTACAGTGGGGATCGGGCCGCTTTCGCGTTGGATGTGCTGAAATCGTACCGTCCTTCGCCCCTCGCCCTTCACCCCGACTTGCCCCATGCCACGCTCGTCGCAACAGGCAGAAGTTGATCGCTACCTGCGCACGGGTGAGCACAATGGACTGTCGCCCAACTGGCCCGGTGCCAGTTTTCTGGCGCGGGCCCAGTATGCCGATGCCGCCGTGCGCGAAGCGCTGGTGGCTACGGTGCTTCGGCGGACCGCAGGCGCTGTCGGGCCCGAGGCGCTCGCCGGCATCGACCTCCCCGTGTTCACACGGGCCAAACTGGCGCCGATGGTGCGCGGCTTGTTCGCCGAACAGGCGCAGGCCACGGTGCTGGACGTACTCGAACGCTCGGTGGCCTTCCTGACCCCGGCCACGATCGGGACCGTGCTTCTGACCACCCCTTGGCTGCGCACCGTGTGGGACCTCGCCAATCTGTATTTACTGAGCTGCGGCGTGAAGCCGCTGTCGAAAGATGCGCGCTTTATCGTGGGCCTGAGCGCCGAAACGACCTGCTTTGTCGCCGTGCTGGCGGTCTTTGCCGCCACCCAGAGGCCCTGCTTCTTCTGTCGCGCCGCTGTCGTGGGCTCCGATACGTCCAGGCTCAGGACGGATAGCAAATGGGCCACTCGCTGGAAGCCCAGATCGCTCAATGTCTCGTTTTCGTTTTCCAAGCCGACCAGGGTTTGACGCGAGATCCCGCTCAGTTGAGCAAGCTGCGCCTGAGTGAGCCCCAATGCCTCGCGCCGGGCTCGGATGGCATGGCCTGTGCGGATGAGATCCATGCAAAGGTCAGGGAGTGTTCTGCCCGACGCACCCGCCTCACCGCCCTGCCCGCCCCTACGCCACTTGCGAAAAACGCGCCTGACGTTCACTTGATCATGACAAATATATTTGACATCGAAGGCCCGGCGGCTGAAATCGACCGGCGACTGGCGCGCCCTGGAGAGGGGCGCGAGGGTCGCAGAAACTCGGTTGAAGACGCTCGATGCAGGCCTGGCGTTGGTCACGATGGGCATGGCATGGCGGCATCGCGCCTACTCCACGGAGCAGACGCCGAAGAGGGCGGGCAGTATGAGCTCGCTGAGACTGAGGCCAAGGCCAAGCGCGTGGGCCTGTGGTGGGGCCCCAACGCGGCGCCGCGGTTTGGCTGGCGGAAGGCCGTGTGGCGAGCCCTGAGCGATCAGAAGCGGCGGGTGTAGGCGAACAGCAGGCCGGCTGTGCCCAGCAGCGAGACCTGCAATGCATCCTTGCGCGTGAATCGGTAGCCAAGGGACGGCACGACAATGGGCGAATACCCGTTGTGGTTGAACGGAACCTTGTCTTCATAGGGTGCCACATAGCCGTACATGAGTCCGCCCACCAGCTTGACATAGAGCGTCGGCACGTTGAACAGGTTGTTCCACACATAGCCGACATAGGCGGTGCCCGACTTTTGCCCAAAGGAATTGCTGAAATAGGCGCCGCCCCAAAGCCAGCCGTCGGCGCGCAGACGCTCCAGTCCGATGAGCCAAACGGGGTCGTGCTTCGGGTCGCTATGGAAGTGGTACGCATATGGCGAAAGGGTGACCTCCCATACGGATTCGGTCGGGACCGGATCCAATTCTTCGGCGCAGATGGCCGGCGCGCTCACCAGGGCAGAGAGGCAAATGGCCAAGCTAGCGACGCCAGCGATCGGTGAAATTTTCATCAGAAGCAATTCGCTAAACGTTGTTGTTGGGATGGCCTGAATGATTGCCATCTGCAGCTCCTGGCGTGACGTCTCGATCTGCAAGATCGCCGCGGATGCTGCAGACGGTGGCCGACCGTGCGACCCAGATCTTCGGTGCCATGGGCGGYAGCGACCAGTTGCCGATCCATCATGTGCATGCCTACGCCCGCGGCTTGCGTATGGTAATCGGCCCCGACGAGGCCCATCTGCGCCAGACCTTTCGCACTGTACGGCTCCTGCCTGGACCATCGCCGAATCGCCCTACGTGCTGCGGCCCGCCTGAGCGCGCTCGCTCCTCCACCCGAGCATACTCCCATGACCACTTCGAATCCCGCATCGACCCGCGAAGCGAGGCCTTCGATGCCAACCACAAGCACATGCTCCGCATGCTGGCCGAGGTGAGCGCGTTGAAGAAGAGCAGCTGCGACGCTGCTCAAGCCGCGCGGAAAGCTGCTGCCGCAGCGAGTGTATTGAGCTGCTGCTCGACGCGGGCAAGCTCACCTCTCGGTTGTGGCGCGGCGGCAGCACATCCAAGGCAGGCAACGAAGGGTAGGTCAGAATGCGGCCACAAGCTGAAGTTGGTCAACCTCCGCTTTGGTGATCCAGGGCTCACCTCTACTCACCCCGCAAAATCCGGCTTCTTCTTCTTGTTGGCCCACGCTTCGATTCCCTTCTTTGCCGCCGCGGTGCCATCCATCGGGACGCGCAGGGCGCGTGACAGATCCATTGCCGATTGCATATCCAGATCGCAGCTCTTGAGGATGAGCTGCTTAGCCGCACTGACGCCTTCCGGGCTGTTGGCAGCAATCTGACGCGCGAGAGCCAGTGTTTCATCCAGCAGACGCACATGGGGCACGAAGACCTCCGCAACGCCCAGTGTGAAGGCTTCCTCGGCGGAGCACCGGCGACCGGTCAGAACGATGAAGTTCGCGCGCCCGCGGCCCACCAGCTTGGCCAGGCGCACCGGGCCACCGGCGCCCGGGAATGCGCCCACCTTGCTGACCTCGGGCAACGAAAACACTGCCTGGTCCGATGCGACCCRGATGTCGCAGGCCAGGATCCACGATATGAAGCTAAAAGACGTTCTTCGCAATGTCCATGCCGACGACGGGAAGCTGCAGGGTAGATTTCATGAGGGCCTCCAAGCGCTGAGCGTTCCCGCGTGGCACGAGGAACTCGCGAAGGCGGCCTGATCGCGCTCGTCGTCAAGTTCGCTAGAGTAGAGGTCATGAGCAAGACCTCATCCCCGAAGCGACGCGCATCGACGCAGGCCTACCAACTCTACGTCGAACTCGAATGGGTCCGCCCGAAGGTCTGGCGGCGCTTGCTGGTGCCCATCACGATCGAGCTGCCTCTGCTGCACTCCACCTTGCTGTTCGGCATGGGCTGGGGAGGTGGCCACCTCCATGAATTCATGTTCGGCCAGGACAGCTACGCGCGCAACGAGGCGGGGCTCGACCTGTCCGAAGTCATGGACGAGGCACACGTGACGCTGCGCGAAGCGCTGGGCGCCAGGAAGACCTTCGTCTATGTCTACGACTATGGCGACAACTGGCGCCACAAGGTCAAGATCGAAAAGATCGTGACGCTGGATGCGCCGATCTCCTCGGGCGTGTGCATCGGCGGCGAGAACGCCTGCCCACCTGAGGACGTTGGCGGCGCGCCTGGCTATGAAGAGTTCCTAGCCGTGCTGGCCGACCCCGATGACCCCGACCACGAGGACCAGAAGGAGTGGATCGGCGGCTCGTTCGATCCTGCCGCATTCGACGTCGACGAGGTCAACCAGAGGCTGGGCCCGGCCGATCGCTGACCGTCAAGGGCGGTAGTCGTCGGACTCTTACGATTCAACTGGATGTCCATCCAGTAGATGCTCGCTCAATGACGGCGAAGACAAGCCCTTGATGACGCTTTTGTAGGTCACCGGCGCGGTCATGAGCGGGTGACTCGGCAGGCGGCTGGCCACGCATCCCGCTGACCGCTACCGCCCAGGTGCCGGCAACAGCGTGGCGCCGGCGCAGGCCGAAGCCCTTGCCCGCGCCAACTTCGCGCACGAGGCGCAGATCTACGSGAGGGCTGCCGCGTGATGTCAGGGCCCAGCAAACTYAAATTTGATGTGGCAGGCCTCGCAACGCGCTACTACCAGGGRGCYTACGCTSGGGAGCAGTTTCAGGCGCTGAAGGCTGCCATCAAGGAAGCATTCAGGGCAAGGCAGCGGCTCATCAGGAAATCTCTGCGCCTGATACCACGCGCTCTCCCAAGCGTCGATCACAAACTGCACGGCTCCCTTGTCTCTCAGATAGCCCAGCAGTACGTGGTGCATGCCTTCGAGCGCCATTTCCACCTCCATCAATCGGAGCACGCAGCATGAACGCGCTCTCCATTCCTTTGGCGAGCCTACGGCCCAGCATCCAGCTCCTTGATCGCCGCGATGGCTTCGTGCCTCGCCTCGATCAGCGCCTCTTCCTCCGAGCGTGCACCGGACTCGGCAATGTCAACAGGCTTCTGGTCGTCGATCTGGTACGACCAACTCCAGCGCTCGCCGGTTGGCCAGACGTTGATCGTGACTTGGTGTCCATGGTGTTCAAAGCTGGTGTCGGACATGTTTTGCCTTCAACGATGTGAGGACCGACGTATGAAAGACCGGCCAATCCTATTCTCCGCCCCGATGGTGCGCGGGGCGTGAGTGGTCGAGTCAGAAGGATTCGACCATGAGACTTGTCGAACGCCCTCGTCAGGTTCTTCCCGTTTGGGATGAATGCCTCATCCCTTCCTTCGAGTTCGTCTGCTCGCCGACGTGTTCTTCCGACGCAGATCCTCCGGTCGCCATCACGGTGTCTATGTCTCTATTGCGATGCTCCCTCGGCGGAATCAGGGTCGAGGGGTCCTCTGCAGCCAACTTCGGGTCTTCTGAAAGTTGGGAGTTCTTGCGCGCGCGTGGCATAGGCGGTACCTCCAAACGTTCAACCTACCGTAGACCTTTGCAGTCAACGTTGCAAGTAGGGACGAGCCGCAGAAGGGCTATCGCATGAAACGCACCGCCCGGCTCTCGCCCTGCGGTGCCTACCGCTTCCGGCTCACCCGCACATGGGATGACTGGCCGGTCGTGCTGGTCTGCATGTTCAACCCGAGCGACGCCGACCACCGGTCGACGACCCGACGGTCACGCTGCTCTGCCACATCGCCAGTCACAACGGCTTCGGCGGCATCGTGGTGGTGAACGCCATCCCGCTGCGCAGCCCGGATCCAGCGGGTGCGATCGACATGGCCACCGCGTGGGACACGAGCCAGGACAGGCACGCCCGCGACCGCCTGCACGAGAACCTCGGGATCATCGTGGCCGAGGTCGAGAAGGCCGGCGCCGTGCTCATCACTTGGGGCGCGCTCGGGGCCCGCTGCGGCGACTGGATGCAGAACGTCCTCGACGAGATCAGGGATGCGCTGCCCGAAGGTGTCCGGCTCTACTRCCTGGGCGTCACAGCCGGCGGCCACCCGAAGCACCCGATGGCCCGCGGCCAGCACAAGGTACCGAAGACTGCGGCGCTGCTGCCCTGGAGCGCCTCATGACCACCCAGCGCGCCCGCGCCCTCTACAGCGCCGCCGCCAAGGCAATGGCAGCGGTGCATGCGCGTCACCCGAAGCCGCCTGCGGCCCCCGTGCGCGCGTCGATCCGTTGCACGTCGTGCCGCGGGCTCCTCACCTACACCGTCTCGGCCGTCGATGGCCGGACCTCTGGCCGCTGCTCCAGCGTCGGCAGATCACCTGGAACGGAATATGAGCACCACCGAGTTCTCCCCCGCCTGCGAGACCGGCACCGCGGTGATCCACCTCGTGGACCCGTGCCTCGGCGAGGCCGTCAGCGGGCCGCTGAGCATCGGCTTCTACCCTGGACAGGACGAGGTCTGGATCGAGCAGGAGGCCCGCCGCGTGCAGTTCGCTGTCGATCACCTCGACGCCGCGATCAAGCAGCTGCGCCGCGCGCGCGCCGCCTCCATGAAGACCAGCAAAGCAACGGAAAGGAGCCCCAATGACCACCCGCGAAGGAATGAAGTCGGCCGTCGGCCGTGCAATTGGCGCCCTAGGTCGCTCCGCCAATCAGCCCCAGTTCGAACGACTCGCCGGTCTTCTGCGCTTCCTGCGGCCGACCTACGGCATGGTCGGGACTCGCGACGTTGATGTTGCGCGGCAACAGCGCGAGATCGATGAAGCCCTGTCCATCCTGTCGAGCCCCGATCATCTCGCTCGGCGCCAGTAGCGGGGCCGTGGCCAAGATCATCGTCGAGGAAAACGCCGGAGAACTGAACCGATGACCACCCTTGCTCGCTTCAAACCAGCACTGGCGAACGGGCCGTACGAGCGTGAACCCACTTCATGGCTTGCGCTTCAGCGCGCCGGATTGCCTCCGCCTCGGTTCGACAAGTATCAGAGTCACTCAGCAAGGACACTCGCCCTTCGCTGGGCCAAGGAAGCCGACGCACGAGGACCGGCCGGTATAAGGCACGACCCTGACGCTCTGCCGAGCAGAAAAATTGATAGCCCTCGTATACGAACAACACGCTTCTCGCCATGGTCGGCTCCCGATAGCCAACTCAGGTTGGACATCGGCCACCTCATAGATGTTCCCGAACGTAACGCCAGCGATCAGGCCAGCGATTGGTCGCCAAACGGGAATTTGGTGGCGAGGCACCGCAATGCACCCGCGTACCTGGGCATTGACCGCAACCGCTTCGGGATAGAGCCGTGAACAAGCCCGAAGAGCGCGAACTGGCAAACGAGGCCGACATGGAGACGTCAGCGGTTTCAAGCAGCTTGCCGAGAGCTCAAGCAAATTCGGACCTGCATCTGGCCGCCCTTCTCAAGGCCCGGGAAATGATGCTGAGCTATGTGCGCTATGGGCAAGATTCCGCCGGCTTTCATTCAGCCGCCCGAAGACAAGTCTCGCTTCAGATTTGACATCATGGGCTTTAGCCGCTGGCGGCGAGGCGACTAAAGGCGGCAAGCCGAAAGTCCACCATGGCCTTGGGGACATGCGCATCATCTCCACCAAGTGCCCTGCAGGATGAACAAAGCAGCAATGCAAAGAAGAAGACGAGGTTCCAGTTGCCGATGACCTGCAGCCAGCCCGAGCCCAAACACAGGGCGCCTGCCAGGGTGGCAACTGCGAGCGTCACACCGACGCGGTTGGCGATGCCCAGGCGCGGCAGGCCGAGCGCAATCGGCCGGTGACCTCACGTACGTCGTCGCAAGTCCGCCGCCCCGAGGCTTCGTGCGTTGGACAAAGCGGGGCGCCCGCTGTCATTCATGGCGACGCGTGGGCTACGATGCTCTGGCAATCAAGAGCCTCAAGTTTGGACACCCGACAAGCCGCTGAATCCGGCAGGAGCTCCCATGAACCATGTCCTGATTCTCGGAGGCACAGGCTTCGTTGGTCAAAGCCTGTGTGCGTTGCTCGCCGAGCACGGTTGCGACATGACAGTGCCCACGCGCAACAAGTTGTCGCCCGCGCTGGAACTGGGACTGCCTGCATCGGTCGATCTCGTGAGCGCCGATGTTCATGATCTTGCACAACTCACGAAGCTTGCGGAGGGCAAGGATGCCGTGATCAATCTCATTGCCATCCTCCACGGCAGCGAAGCACAGTTCGACCGAACCCACGTCGAGTTGCTTCGTACGCTGGTCTCGGCCTGCCGTACGGCCGGCGTGCGGCGGATCGTGCATGTCAGCGCGCTCGGCGTGAACGGCCCACGGCCAAGCCAGTACCTCCGGTCCAAGGCGGAAGGCGAGAGGGTGTTGAAGGATGCGGATCTCGATACGACCCTGCTTCGTCCATCGGTGATCTATGGCGAAAAGGATCGCTTCCTGAACCTGTTCGCGCGCCTGCTGGCGTTCGCCCCAGTGTTCCCACTGGCGTGTGCAGGTGCCCGCTTCCAGCCCGTGTGGGTCGAGGACGTCGCCCGCGCGATTCTCGTCTGCCTCGAGCGACCAGAGACGTCGGGGCAAACCTTCGAGTGCGCAGGGCCCGACATTTACACGCTGGCGGAACTGGTCAAGCTTGCCGGCCGGTGGTCAGGCCACGAAAGACCCGTGCTTTCACTTCCGCAGTTTGTCGGAACCCTTCAGGCGCTCGTGATGGAACACTTGCCAGGCGAGCCGCTGATGTCGCGCGACAACCTTCAGTCGATGCGCACCCCTAACGTTGCCACCGGACTGCTGCCGTCCCTGGGAGATCTGGATATCCGCCCTGCCGCGCTGTCCAGCATCGGACCCCGCTATCTAGGCGCCGCTCGCACGCCAGGTAGGAGGAATTGAGACCAGGTCGACGCATTTAGGCGCTCGGCAGCAGTGCCTTGTCGATGAGTGCACCAGGCCATTGGTTTGGGAATTCCAAGCGCCGGCGGCGCAGTGGCGCTGCAGGCGGTGCATACAGCGACCGATCCACTTGAGCGTACTGCTCGCGCTCGCCCTCAGGATGCCTCTGGGAAGTCAGCGCCGGAATCGGTTGCTCTGCCGCGATGTCAGAGCCGAGAGAATGCGGCGGCGAGCGTGATGGTGCGCCTTGGTGCGCCGGTCAGGGATTGACTGATGGTCGGGGCRRGTACTCGGCCGCGCGCTCGTCCAGRCCCACTAGCCAGAAACGCGCGTCCGTGGCATCGCSATGATATGACGCGGGCAGCCAGGCGCCGAGTCTGCCGTACTCGGCTTGCAACTCGTCCAGCGGCGGACATGTCGCRYTAYCGGCTCGCTCGTCGAGCGCTCGTGCCAGCACGGGCCGCCAGGAGTCGGGCACCTGAACGGTGGGGRGATAGGTCGCAGCCATCCTCGCAGCTGTGCGCGGCAGGCGTTCAGCATCCGCACGAAGCACGCGCAGTACGGCGAACTCGTGCGGGGTCGGCGGTCTCGGCGAATTCATATTGCTGTTCGGCAGGGTTGATGTTGTCGGTATTGATGTCTTGTAAGGCCGCAGTTCGATGACCACCCTGGAAATGCCCGGCAGAGCCTCGAGGGGGCCCCAACCGGACCGCACCTCCATACGCGGACTAATACTAAATTGCGTTCAAAGATATAGAAGTTATCCATTCGAACCCAGTCATTGACTGGGTTTTCGTTGGATTGGATTCGAGGGCGACGAGCCCGTGGGTCAGGGCGCTTTCGACGGCGTCCAGATTGGCGAAGACGTGGTTGGCGAAGCAGTCCTCGCGCAACGACTCCCACAGGTGCTCAGCGGGGTTGAGCTCCGGGCTGTACGGGGGCAGG
>NZ_JBFUIU010000040.1:0-25705 GCF_056401695.1 Variovorax sp. P4_D9 | reverse complement strand
TGCCAAGGCTTCCACACTTCTACGAGAAACATCCGAAATCACCATACATGTTCGAACGCATTTAAGGCGATAGGGCACCACAATCAATGAAGCGGAATACCGGTCTAGACTGGCTGCTGCCATTCGATTTCCTCGGTCGACTGACTGCGGTTGCCGAGAGCCGACCTTGGCAATTTTCTAGACGAGCAGCCGGTCTACTCCGGAACTTGACCTTCGCCAACCTTGTCGTGGAAATCGACTTCGGCGGCAGCGGTTTGATCACGGGTGGCAACGGGCTTCCAAGACGGGCCGACGCGTGAACGCCTGGTTGTCGTACGGCGTGTTGACCGCGATCCAGGCCGTTACAGTAAGCTTGGCCGACTGGATGAGGCTGCTGATCGCGGCTGCGCGTTGGGCCTAAAGGCGCGTCCGCCGAAACAGCGCGCTAGCGGCGCAGCAGTTCATCGCTGATGATGATCTTGCGGACCTCTGTCGTGCCTGCGCCGATCTCTAGCAGCTTGATGGCTCGATAGAGCCGGTTCACTTCCGATTCCCAGATGTAGCCCGCGCCACCATGAATCTGCACCGCCTCATTCAATACCTTGTTCATGGTCTCGGCAGCGTACATCACCGAGGCGGCGGTGATCATGTGGATGTCGCCCCGACCGCCTCCCCCGATCTCCAGATCGTTGGCGGCGCGCAGCGCCTGGTAGGTGAAGACACGCATCGACTCGATCCACACGTACATGTCCGCCAGCTTGCCGCGAATCATCTGGAAGTTCGAGATCGGCTGGCCGAACTGCTGGCGCGTTCGCGCGTAGTCGAGTGCCAGCTGTAGCGCTCGCTCGCAGATGCCCAGGCAGATCGGCGAAATCATTGCGCGCTCCAGATCCAGCCCGCTCATCACCACCTGCACGCCGCGGTCCTCCTCTCCGACCAGGTTGCCCGCCGGCACGCGGCAGTTGTCGAACACCAGCTCCGCCGTCTGGCTGCCGCGAAAGCCCATCTTCTTCAACTTCTGTGCCACCTTGAAGCCCGGATAGTCCTTCTCGACGATGAAGGCCGAGATGCCCTTGGCCCCCTTGTCCTTGTCGGTCTTGGCATAGACCAGCACGACGTCTGCGACAGCGCCGTTGGTGATGTAGATCTTGCTACCATTCAACAGGTAGTGGTCACCATCGCGGGTCGCGGTGGTGCGCATCGATCCCAGCGCGTCCGAGCCGGCGCCGGGCTCGGTCAGGCCCAGCGCGCCGATCTTGATGCCGTTGCACAGGCCGGGCAGGTAGTGTTTGCGCAGGTCCTCGCTGCCATTTCGGTAGATGTTGTAGAGACACAGGTTCTCGTGTGCGACCCAGCTCAGCGCAAGCGCATGGTTCCAGCGCGCGAATGCCTGAACCACCAGCCCGCTGGCGAACAGGTCCATACCGACGCCGCCATAAGTCTCAGGCACGGGTACACCGAAATAGCCGGTGGCGCCGATCTGCGCGAAGATTTCGGGCGGCCACCATTCCTCGTCGTCCATGCGCTGCGACAGCGGGTAAAGCTCCTCCCGCGCGAAGTGATCGGCTTGGTCTAGGACCTGCTGCTCATCGTCCGAGAGGCCCGAGAAGCGTTGTGCAGCGCTCTGAGTGGATGTCATCGTATTCATGTGTTTGCAGAAAGAAAAAGGAGATGGGAAAAGACTGGACGGGCAGAAGTACCGGGCGTCTAGCCGATGCGCTCGCCGTCATCGAGCGGCAGTCGCATGAGTTCGTGCCGCTGCAATTTGCCCGTGGTGCTGCGCGGCAGTTCCTCGCTGCGCATGAATTGGAGGTAGCGCGGCCGCTTGTAGCCCGCCACGCCTTCCCGGCACCAGGCGACGATCTCCTCGCGCGTCGCCTGGGCCCCGGGATGCAGCACCAGCACCGCCTTGATAGCCTCGCCCCAGTGCGCATCCGGCACGCCGAACACACAGGCCTCCTGCACGGCGGGATGCTGGCTGAGCACCGCCTCGACCTCAGCCGGATAGACGTTCTCGCCACCGGTCTTGATCAGGTACTTCTTGCGGTCAACGAATACCAGCGTGCCGTCTTCCTCGCGCCGCAACAGGTCGCCGGTGTGCAGCCAGCCACCGCGAAAGACCTCTGAGTTGGCTGCATCGTCGTCCAGATAGCCCGACATCACGCTCGGGCCTCGCACCACGCATTCGCCCGGCTGGCCGAGCGGCATCTCATTCATGTCATCGTCTACGATGCGCACCTCCATCAACGGTGACGGCAGCTTGCGCAGCGAAGGCAACTCTCCCGGCCCGGAGCGCCGGTGTGCCAGCAGGTAGCTGCTCTCGCTTTGACCAAAGGCGTCGTAGAAATCGATGTTGCAGGCTTCCGTCAACCGCGCGATCAGCTGCGGCATCATGTTTGCATAGCCGATCGCGAAGCGCAGGCTGCTGAGGTTGTGCGTTGCGCGCTTCGGGTGGTTCAGGAAGTCGGTGATGACGCCGGGCAGGAGCAAGGTCCAACTCAGCCGGTCGCGCTCGATCAGCCGGAACATCGCCTGCACGTCTGCCCGGCGCAGCGTTGCGTAGATCCCGCCAGTCCAGAAGGTCGCATAGAGCGATTCGTCTCCGCCGCAATGGAAGAGCGGCAACCAGCCGACAAAGCCGTCGTGCTCCCCAAGTCCGAACCATTGCGCGAGCCGCAGGCCCCGCGTCGCTGCGGCTCGCTGGCTGATCAGTGCGCCCTTGGGTTGTCCGGTGGTGCCGCTGGTGAAGAGAATGTTGTGGATGTCCGAGCCCTGCGCCACCTGCGGCGGTGCCTCGGGCACGCTGTCGCGCAGAAGCGTCTCGTGTTCCTCAAAGCCCGGCACGCGGCCAAAGGCGATCCAGTGCCGAATGCCGGGCTGCCCGGCGCGCAGACCTGTGGCCACGTCTGTCAGCGTGTCCGATACCAGGAGCGCGGTCGGCCGGCACTTGCACAGGCAGGCCGCCAGTTCCTGGGGATGCAGCCGGATGTTCAGCGTCGCGACCGTTATGCCGAGCGCTGCCAGAGCGGCGTAGCATTCGATGTATTCGGGCCGCGTTTCCGACAGCACGGCGATCGTGTCGCCACGCCGGTAGCCGCGTGCCTGCAAGGCATTGGCCAGGCGCCAAGCGCGGTCGCCGACCTCTGCGTAGCTTCGTGATCCCTCGTCCCAGCTGACCGCGATGCGATGGGCGAATACTGAGAAGGCGCGGCGGAACATCGCATCGAGCGTGATGTCGCCTGCAAGCATGGCGTCAGCCTCCCAGCCGGCTGGCGTTTTCCCCTCCGCAGCCGTGCTCATGACGTGCCCCCAGTTCGCACTTCGGCTGCTTCGCCTCGCTCGGCGAACGTTGCCACGCGCGCTGCGAATTCAGGCTTCGCCGCGCAGCGCAGGAAGGCCTGCTTCTCTCTCGCCAGATGAGCTTGAAGCGCGTCGCGGACCTGCACCGAAGTCAGGTCTTTGATCTCGGTGACCGATTGGGGCGCCATCGCGGCAAGCTCGTTCGCCCAGCGCAGGGCCTCGTCATCGGCACGGTCGGCGTCTACCACACGGTTGATCAACCCAAGGCGCAGGGCCTCCTCAGCATCGAGGGTGCTGCGCACCGTCAGCAGTTCAAAGGCGCGCGCCGCGCCCAACTGCTGCGTAAGCCGGAAGCTCAGCCCGCCATCGGCCGAGCCGCCCAGTTGTGCATACGCAGTAACGAAACGTGTTCCGCGTGCGGCAACCACGAGGTCGCAAGCCAGCGCCAGCGAGATGCCGCCGCCGGCCACGGCGCCGTGCACGCTGGCGATTACCGGCAACGTAAGTCGGTTGAGCGTCATCACTGTGGCGTGGAAGCTCTCGATCATCCGATCGATGAACCCCGGCAGGTCGGCTCGCTCCGCATGCATCGCAGCGACATCGCCGCCGCCGCAAAAGGACCGACCCTCGCCGCGCAGAACTAGCACTCGGGCCTGCGGCATGGCCGCCACCTGATCGATGGCACGACCCAACGCGACGATCGATGCGAAGTCGAGGGCGTTGAGTGCCGCAGGGCGTCGAAGAGTGAGCGTGATGACCTCGTTCGAAGCGTCGAGAAGAACCGGGTCCTGGTTGTCCATATGTCTCCAGAGTCGCCGCAAGAAAGTGCACTGATCTGATCGTATTGACCATCACTCAATAACATCCCGAGGAATGGATGCGATGAGACACCCGTTTACCCGTTTTGGGAAGAGAGTCGGCACTAGGTAATACCCTAATCCCCCATCTCTGTCGCAGTGTATAGCTCCTGCGCTTTCCTCGAATGAAATGGGCCTCCAAATTTCAAAGGTCCCTTCATGAAAAAATGAGTGACGGTCAAAAAACGTGTTGACACGCGCCAATCTCGGTCGCAACATCCGCCCACCAGAAACAGACGCCGATCTCGGCGCGGAGACAAGCCTTGAACCTTCCGCAGATTTCGTCAGTGGGCACGCAGCCATGCTGAGCATCACTAACCTGCAGGTCTTCTACGACCATGCGGTAGAGGCAGTTCGCGATGTCTCGTTGGAGGTGGGCGAGGGTCGCATCGTCGCGCTGCTGGGCAGCAACGGTGCCGGCAAGTCCACTGTGTTAAAGGCTATTTGCGGCGTGCTGTATCCCGAGGACGGTGAAATCACCGGTGGCACCATCCGCTACCTCGACAACGCTTTGGAGCGCGTCGCCCCGCACGAAATCGTGCGTCGCGGCTTGGTGCAGGTGCCCGAGGGCCGGCGCCTGTTCGACACCCTCACGGTCGAGGAGAACCTGCGCATGGGCGGCTACCTGCAGCCCGCCGCCGCAGCGTCCGATGCGATCGCGAACATCTACAAGCTGTTTCCGGCCATCGAGGCGCACCGCCATCGTATTTCCGGCTACCTCTCGGGCGGCCAGCAACAAATGGTCGCGATCGGCCGCGCCCTGATGAGCCAGCCGAAACTGCTGCTGCTCGATGAACCTTCGCTCGGCCTTGCGCCGCAGATCATCACAGAGATCTTCGACATCATTCGCCGGCTGCGTGACGAGCGAGGCCTCACGGTACTGCTGGTCGAGCAGAACGCACGACTCGCGCTCTCGGTCGCAGACTACGGCTACATCATGGAGCGTGGCCGAGTGGTGCTCGACGACACGCCCGCCAAGCTGCTCGCCAACGACGACGTCAAGGAGTTCTACCTCGGCGTGCAGGCCGGCGGCCAGCGACGCAGCATGCGCGAGATCAAGCACTACAAGCGGCGCAAGAGGTGGCTGTCATGAGCGCCCTGCTGGCACCGTTGCTCGAGCGTCGCGTTGCGGGCGGGCCGATCGACTTCGCAGGCAAGGCTGCCGGCGGATCGTCGGCGCAGACACTCCTGGAACTTCGAGGGGTCGGCAAGCGCTTCGGTGGCCTCGAAGCGCTCGCAGGCATCGACTTGCGCGTGCAGCGCGGCCACATCTTCAGCGTTATCGGCCCGAACGGCGCCGGCAAGACGACGCTGTTCAATCTGATCTCCTGCCTTTTGCCGCCCAGCAACGGCAGCGTCGTCTTCGACGGCGAAAACATCACCGGTGCGCCGGCGCACAGCCTGTCGAAGCGCGGCATCGCGCGCACCTTTCAGAACCTGGCGGTGTTCAAGCACGAGACGGTGATCGACAACATCCTGACCGGCCTGCATGCGCGTCTCACGACCGGCGTTTTCGGCGCGGCCTTCTACTGGGGCGCAACGCGACGCGCGGAGATCGCGGCCCGCGAGAGTGCCGAGGAAATCGTTGAATTCCTCGAGATCGAGACAATCCGCGACCTGCCGGTCGGCACCTTGTCCTATGGATTGCAGAAGCGCGTCGAGCTGGGCCGCGCGCTGGCGATGCAGCCGCGCCTGCTGCTGCTCGACGAAATGGTCTCTGGGATGAACCAGGAAGAGACCGAGGACATCGCCCGTTTCATTCTCGACATCCGCGAGGAACGCAACATCACCGTAATGATGATTGAACACGAGATGGGGATCGTGATGGACATCTCCGACCATGTCTGCGTGCTGAACTTCGGCCGCAAGATCGCCGACGGAACACCGGCCGAAGTCGCGGGCAACCCTGCAGTCATCGCGGCATACCTGGGGCAGGGCGCATGACACAGCGCGACCACACCGTGCTCGCAGATTCCGAGATCCCACCCGGGGTCGCAGAGTGTCGCGCCACGATGCCTGGACTGCTGCGTCACCGGGCCCGCACGACGCCGGAGCGCATCGCGCTGCGCGAGAAGGTGCGCGGCATCTGGAAGGGCACCAGTTGGTCGGAGTACTTCGCACAGGTGCGGGCCTTTGCGCTTTACTTGAAGAGCATTGGTTTCGGCCCCGGCGACAAGCTGGTCATCGCTTCCGACGGCACGCCAGAATGGTTCTTCGCCGATCTGGCGGCGCAGTCCCTCGGCGGCGTCACTGTCGGCATCTACCCCACCAACCCCTGGCCGGAACTCCAGTACATCGTGCGCCACTGCCGCGCTCGCGTGGCCGTTTGCGGCGACCAGGAGCAGACCGACAAGGTCCTGGAAGCCATGCGTCGCGACGGCGGGCTGCCAGATCTGGAACGCGTGATCACGGTCGACTGGAAGGGCATGCGCCACTACCGGGAACCGAAACTGTTGCCCTTTGCCGAGGCGTTGGAGAAGGGCTATGACATCGCGCGCAACGCAGGCCATAGCGCCGCCTGGGAAACCGCGTTGACCGAGGTCGATGCCGACCAGGACGCGCTGATCGTCTACACCTCCGGCACCACCGGTATGCCCAAGGGTGCGCGCATCTCGCATGCGGGCATTCTGTCCGATGCGGCCGCACTGGGTCGCGTGCAGGGGTTCGCCGGCCGGCCTCTTACTGTCGTTTGCTACCTGCCGTTGTGCCACGTTGCCGAGCGGCTCATGTCACCGGTGATGCAACTGGTCTACGGATCGATAGTCAACTTCGCCGAATCGATCGACGCGGTCACGCACAACTTGCGAGAGATCGGCCCCAGTTTCTTCTTCGGCGTACCGCGAATCTGGGAGAAGCTGCAGCAAGAGATCCTGATCCGCTCGCGCGACGCCAAGCCAATCGCGCGACGAGCCTTCGAGCGCGCAATGGCTGTGGCCACACCGATCGCGGAGCGCACTATTGCAAACGGCGGCAAGCCGACCAGCACCCGCGATGCCTTCATTGCCTGGTTTCTGCAGTTCACGATGTTCAGCAACCTGCTGGCGAGCGTCGGTCTCGATCGCACGTGGGTCGCGATGACCGGGGGTGCTTCGATTTCGCCTTCGGTCATCCTGTTCTTTCGGGCCCTGGGCGTACCGATCTACCAAATCTACGGTATGACCGAGACTAGCGGCGCCAGTCATTCGCAATCGCCCGCGCAGTCGCGGCTCGGCTGGTGTGGGCCACCGGTGCCTGGCGTGGTCGAGCAGCGCGTGGCGCCGGACGGCGAATTGCAGTTGCGCGGCGCGATCATTTTCAAGGGCTACCTGCACGACGAGGACGCCACGCGCGCCGCCTTCCAGGACGGTTGGCTCGGCACCGGCGACGTAGTCGAGCTTGACGAGGCCACGGGCCAGGTCCAGATCGTCGACCGCAAGAAGGCGATCCTGATCACCAGCGGTGGCAAGAACATCACGCCTTCCCTGATTGAGAACGCGCTGAAGGAAAGCCTCTACATCAGCGAAGCGGTGCTGCTCGGGGACGGCCGCCATTTCGTCTCGGCTCTGGTTCAGATCGACCTCGACACCGTCGGGAAGTGGGCGCAGGAGCGTGGCATCGCCTATACCACTTACGAGACTCTGGCTCGACTGGACGCGGTCAACGCGCTAATCGCTGAGGAGGTGAAACGGGTGAACGAGCGCTTCTCGCGGGTGGAGAACATCCGGAAATTCGCCGTGCTCAAGAAGCAGCTCGACCACGACGACGGCGAGCTCACCGCCACCATGAAGGTGCGCCGCCGTGTCATCGAGCAAAAGTTCGCGGCAGAGGTCGCGGACATCTACGGACCAGTAAAGGAAGCCGCATGAACTACTTCCTGAATCTGGTCACCTCTGGCCTGGTCATCGGCACGCTGTACGGCCTGGTGGCGATGGGCTTCGCGATCGTCTATCGGGCCACGGGCATGGTCAACTTCGCGCAGGGCGAGGTCATGATGCTGATCGCCTACATCAGCTTCAGTCTGGCGAGCATCCCGGGCATCTCTTTCGCGCCGCTGCTGCTGTGTGTGCTGGCTGTGGCGGTTCTGCTCGGCCTCGCGATCGAGCGCGTCTTCATCCGGCCGATGCTGGGCGAGCCGATGTTCTCGCGCGTGATGGTGACCATCGGCCTCGCGGTCGTCATCCGCTCCACCGTGATCCTGATCTGGGGCGTGGAGCCTACAGCCTTTCCGCGACCCTTCGGCAGCACGGTTGTCCGTTTCGCCGGCTTGGCGCTCTATCCGGGCCAGATCTTCGCGCTGGTGTCGCTGGCCGTGCTGTGCCTCGCGATGTGGTTCTTCTTCTCGCGCTCGCGCATCGGCATCGCGATGCGAGCCACCTCCAACAACGAGACGACAGCGCTGCTGATGGGCATCAACGTCAAGCGCATCAGCGCCATTGCCTGGGCCCTGTCGGCCGTGTTCGCGGCCTTCGCTGGACTGGCCTTCTGCCTCATGTTCAGCCTGGAGCCGGAGATCTCGCAGATGGGCCTGCGCGGGTTCCCAGCCACCATCCTGGGTGGGCTGGATTCGGTCGTCGGCGGTGCCTTCGGCGGCCTGGTGATCGGCGTGTTTGAGAACCTGGCTGGTGGCTACCTGGGCCGGGGCCTGAAGGAGATCGCCGGCTTTGTGCTGATCATCGTCGTATTGATGGTGAAACCCTACGGCCTCTTCGGCCAACGTGAGATCGAGCGCGTCTGATGCAAAGCCGTACCTACCAAACCACCTACGCCGGCCTGGTCGCACTGGCGCCCCGCCGTTCCACCTGGTCCTGGGCCTTCGCCGGGCTCGTGCTGCTGTCGCTGGCTCCTGCCTGGTTCGGCTCGCATGGGCTCAACCTGCTGACCAGCATCTTCGTGGTGTCGATCGGCGTTCTCGGGCTCAACTTGCTGTCGGGCGTAGCCGGACAGATCTCGCTCGGGCATGCCGGTTTCCTGTTGATCGGCGCCTATGCGCAGGCCATCCTGACCACCGACTACGGCCTTCCGACGCTGCTTGCCATTCCGGTCTCGGGTGCGGTAGCGGCACTGGCGAGCCTGGTTGTCGGCATTCCCTCGTTGCGGCTCAAGGGCCTGTACCTGGCGATCACAACGTTGGCCTTCACCTTCATCGTGCGCCATGTGGTGCTGTTCGCCGAAGGCATCACCCGCGGTTCGGCCGGCATGCCTGTCGAGGCACTCACCGTATTCGGCTTCTCTTTCAAGACCGACCAGCGCTTTTACTATGTTGCGCTGGGGCTGCTGGTGCTGTTCGTCCTCATCACGCTCAACCTGATGCGCACGCGCATCGGCCGGGCCTGGCTGGCGGTGCGCGACCACGACATTGCCGCGAGGGCCATGGGAATCGACCTGATGCGCTACAAGCTGCTCGCCTTCATGGTCAGCGCCTTCTACACGGGCGTCGCCGGCGCGCTGGCGGCGCTGCAGACCCGCTTCGTCAATGTCGACACCTTCACCGTGCTGATCAGCATCGAGGCGCTGGCAATGGTCATCGTCGGCGGCATGGGCCGCATCCACGGCGCAATCCTCGGCGCTGCGCTGATCCTGCTGCTGCCCGAACTGTTGAACTTCGGCTTCGAGGCTGCCGGCGACGGCGTCCGCACCCTGATGGCAGACCGCATCTACGAGATCAAGGGACTGATGTACGGCGTGGTGATCCTGCTGTTTCTGCGCCTGGAGCCCGAGGGATTGGCCGGCATCTGGCGCAAGGCCAAGCGCTTCTGGGTGCAGTGGCCCCTTTCGCAATGAGTACGAAGACCGCGCAAGACCCGGAACCGTCCGGTGCCAGCGCCCATAAAAGGAGACTTGTGATGGACCAACGTGAATCGAGACTGACATTTCGCCTCGCATACGCAACCTTACTTGCACTCGCGACGGGCCTCGGCGCGCATGCGYAGGACGTCGGCGTGACCGCGACCGAGATTCTGATCGGAGAGGTGCAGCCAATGTCCGGCCCAGCCTCGCTGATCGGCAAGGCCGGCGCTGCTGGCTCGAAGCTCGCAATCGCCGAGATCAATGCGGCCGGCGGCATCAATGGCCGCAAGTTGCGCGCGATCTACGAGGACGACGGCTATGTGCCGGCGCGCTCGGTCTCGGCGGTCAAGAAGCTGATCGATTCCGACAAGGTGTTCGGCCTCACAGGCACCACCGGAAGCTCGCACATGGTGGCGATGCTGCCGGCGGTGGAAGAAGCCAAAATCCCGACCATCGTCCACATGGCGCCGAACCCAATGGTGGTCAACCCGCGCCGTCCGAACGTGTTCATGATCGGGCCGGACTACGACTATGCCGGCTACGTGCCGATTCGCTACATCGTGGAGAAGATGGGGAAGAAGGGCGCCAAGTTCGGCATCCTCTACCAGGATGACGACTTCGGCAAGGCGCTGCTTGCGGGCTACCAGAAAGCGGTGAAGGAGTTTGGCCTGTCGAGCGTGGCGGAGATCTCCTTCAAGCGCGGCGCCAAGGACTTCTCGGCCGAGGTGCTCACGCTCAAAGATAAAGGTGCGAACGCGGTTTACCTTGGAACTCTGACTACCGAATCAGCTTCGATCATGTCGGAGTTCCGCCGGCTCGACATGGACGTCACGCTCGCCACCCTCTGGGCAGGTCAACTCCCCCCAGCGGTGAAGCTGGCGGCGCCTTCAGGGTACCAGTACCTGATCCCGGACTACTACGCATCGAACTACGACCCGGCCGGCGTCGCACTGATGGCCTCGGCCAAAAAATACCTGAGCGCCGACGACTACAACAATTTCAACCGCTACACCGTGAGCGGCTATGTCGGCACGATGGTGTTTGCCGAGGGCGTTCGCCGTTGCGGTGCCAACGTCACCCGCGCCTGCGTCATCGCGGAGCTCGACAGGCTGAAGGACTTCAAGGTCGGCGGTCTGAGCGGTCCGATCTCGTTCGACAACCCGAAGGGCCAGGCGGTGCTGCCGATCAAACTATTCCAGACCGATCCGCAGTCGGGCACCGTGAAGTCGCTGACCGAATTCGTCGCCTACTGACCTCACCTGAATCTCACAGACTTGCTCCGCCAATGACTTTCGTAAGTACGACACCCTCGAACCTCGAGCGCTATCGCTCGGTCTTCCGGCAGGGGCTTTTCGAGGGCCGCACTGTCGTCGTCACCGGCGGCGGCAGCGGTCTCGGCCGCTGCGCAGCGCACGAGCTCGCCAGCCTTGGTGCCCACGTAGCACTGGTTGGCCGGCAGACGGCCAAGCTGGATGCGGTCGCGGCCGAGATCAGCGCGATCTATCCCGAGCGGGCCGCGGACGTCACGCGCCATGTCTGTGATATTCGCGACGAGGACTCGGTCAAGGCGACGGTCGCAGACATCCTCCGGGCGCATGKCCGCCTCGACGGCTTGTTCAACTGCGCTGGGGGTCAGTATCCGGCACGGCTGGAAAGCATCTCGCTGAAGGGCTGGGACGCGGTCGTGCGCAACAATCTGCACGGGACCTTCGTGTTTTCGCGCGAATGCTACGTGCAATGGATGCAGGGGCACGGCGGCAGCATCGTCAACATGCTGGCCGACATCTGGGGTGGCCTGCCGGGCATGGGGCATTCTGGCGCCGCGCGGGGAGGTGTGCTCACGCTCACCGAAACCGCGTCCTGCGAATGGGGCCATGCCGGTGTGCGGGTGAACGCCGTGGCGCCGGGCTGGATCGCGTCCGCCGGCATCGACACCTACGACGAAGACTATCGCAACGTGTTGCGCGGCCTGCGCAGCAAGGTGCCACTTCAGCGATTCGGCACGGAGGCGGAGCTGTCGTCGGCCGTGGTGTACCTGCTCTCCGAAGCGGCTGGTTTCATCAATGGCGCTGTGATCCGCGTCGATGGTGGCGTGCCGACCGCGCGCCACAGTTGGACGTTGGAAGCCGCCGATCGCAGCTTTCCCTACAACGGCTTTCCGCAGTACCAGCCGCCAGTTACTTTTGCCGATGACAACAGAAACAACGGAGAGGTCCAATGACCGACGCATCCATGAACGAGGCCTCCTCTGCGCAGGTCAAGGTCGAGCGCCATGGCGCCTCGTGCCGCATCACGATCGACCGCGCCGAGGCACACAACACCATCACCGATGCAGTCATGACCGCGCTGATCGGGGCGATTCGCCAGGCCGAGACGATGGAAGGTGTGCGCGCCATCGTGCTCACCGGTGCCGGCGAGAAGACCTTCTGTGCTGGCGGCCAGCTGAAGCCGACGGCGGATGGCTCGCCGTTTGCGCTGGAGCCGGGCCGCTTCGACAATCCAGTGGCGGAACTGTTTCGCGCGTTTGACCGCTGCAACTTGCCGATCATCGCCCGGGTCAACGGCAGCGCGTTCGGCGGCGGCCTCGGACTGGTATGCGCCTGCGATTTCGCAGTCTCCACCGATGGTGCCATGTTCGGTACGACCGAGGCGAAGGTTGGCGTCTTTCCGATGATGATCCTGCCGCTGCTGATGCGAGTCATTCCGCGCCGCCGGCTCCAAGAGATGTGCTTTTTCGCGCACCGCTTTTCGGCGGCCGAGGCGCAGCGCTTCGACATCGTCAATGCCGTGGTGCCAGCGAGCGAGCTGGACGACGCGATCGATGCGATGGTCGCGAAGCTGGCCGCCAACTCGCCGGTGGCTTTGCGCATCGGCCGGCGCGCCATCGCGGCCATTCAGGATCTCTCCTTCGCCGATGCGCTGAACCTGGCACAGGCGATCCTTCCGGTGCTGTCGCAGAGTGAGGACACGCGCGAGGGCATGAAGGCTTTCGCGGAACGTCGCGCCCCGGTGTGGCCCGGACGATGAGGAGCGATGAATTGAACCGCTCGATCAAACGTACCCGTCCGCTGCGCATCGGCTGTGCCAGCGGCTTTTGGGGCGACTCGGAGGAGGGGGCCGCGCAACTGGTGCAGCGTGGCGACATCGATTACCTTGTGTTCGACTTCCTGGCCGAGATCACCATGTCGTTGCTGGCGCGCGCGCGCGCCAAGACGCCGGAGGCGGGCTACGCGCCGGACTTCGTGCGCGTCGTCGCATCGCTGGCCGCCGAGATCCAATCGCGCGGCATCCGCGTCGTGTCGAATGCGGGCGGCGTCAATCCGACCGCGTGCGCGCGTGCATTGGCAAAGGAGCTGGACGCGCTCGGTGTGCCGCTGCGCATCGCGGTGGTCGAGGGGGACGATCTCTCCGACCGCGCTGATGCGCTGCGCGCTGCCGGGACCCGCGAGATGTTCAGCGGTGCGCCGATGCCGGCTCAGCTCTTGAGCCTCAACGTCTACCTCGGCGCTCAGCCGATCGCCGCCGCCTTGGATGCGGGTGCCGACATCGTCATCACCGGTCGGGTGGTCGACAGCGCGGTCACGCTGGGACCGCTGGTGCATGAATTCGGCTGGGGCTGGCAGGACTGGGACCGCCTCGCGACTGGCAGCCTGGCCGGCCACCTGATCGAATGTGGCGTGCAGGGCACCGGTGGCCTGTTCACCGACTGGGAACGCGTGCCCGGCTGGGAAGAGATGGGTTTCCCGATCGTCGAATGCGAACCCGACGGCCGGAGCTTCGTGCTGACCAAGCCGCCGGGCACCGGCGGGCTGATCGAGCCTGCGACCGCGGCCGAGCAACTCGTCTACGAGATCGGCGATCCGCGAGCCTACCTGCTGCCGGACGTGGGCTGCGACTTCTCCGTAGTCAGCCTGGTACAAGACGGGACGGACCGGGTCCGGGTGGCCGGCGCACGAGGCGCCCGGCCGCCGTCGACGCTGAAGGCTAGCGCGACCTATTCCGATGGCTGGCGCCTGATGGGCACGTTGATGATCGGCGGCCCCGCCGCTGCCCGGAAGGCGCAACGTGTGGGCGAGTCGATCCTTGCGCGCTGCCGCCGCTTGATCCTTGCACGCGGCCTTGGCGACTTTGACGAGACCAGCCTCGAGGTGCTCGGCGCCGAGAGCACCTATGGCCCGCACGCACGTACCACGGAGAGCCGTGAAGTGATCCTGAAGCTGGCGGCCCGCCACGCGAACCGCGCCGCGCTCGACCTGTTGGCGCGCGAAATCGCGCCGTCTGCCACCTCAATGGCGCAGGGCATCACCGGCTTCGCCGGCGGACGGCCCTCACCGTCGCCGGTGGTGCGGTTGTTTTCGTTGCAGATCGATCGTCGAGAGGTCGATGTGCGGGTCAGCTTGGACGGCAGGGCCTTGCCCTTCGAGGCGGCCGGCAACACGGAGGCTCGCTTGGATGCGGAGTCAATCCGGCACGCGGCGACGCCGATCGCGTTGAGCGAGAGCGCTGCAGCCGCTTCGCCGCAGAGCGCGACCGAGATCGTTCCCCTCATCCGCATCGCCCACGCGCGCAGCGGCGACAAGGGCGACATGGCAAACATCGGCGTGATTGCGCGTACGCCGGCCGCCTATGCTGTGATGGAGCAAATGCTCGATGCTGAAACGGTGGCAGCGTATTTCGCGCACCTTTGCCGAGGCAAGGTGACGCGCTACGCGCTGCCTGGCTGCCATGCCTTCAACTTCACACTCGATGCCGCGCTCGGCGGTGGTGGTGTCGCCTCTCTGCGTTACGACCCGCAGGGCAAGGCCTTCGCTCAGATGCTGCTCGACCTGCCGGTCGAGGTGCCAAGTGACTTGCTTCAAGAACTGCCATGAAATCGAACGCCAAGACTTCCTCCCAGGCCGCCAAGGTCACCCCCATCGCCGCCGGCAAGCAGACGCCGCGCCGGATGCGCCGCGCCGCCGAGATCCTCGCTGCGGCACGCGAGGTATTCCTGGACAAGGGCTTCGAGCGCGCCTCGGTCAGCGAGATCGCCTCGCATGTGGGTGTGGTCGAAGGCCTGGTCTACTCCTATTTCCCGACCAAGCGCGACCTGCTCAACGAGGTGCTGCGCGGCATGTACGAGCCGCTGATCCAGGAGATCGCAGACAGCTTCTCGCGCATCCACGGCCTGCGCAGCCGGTTGCGCTACCTGGTGTGGCGGCATCTGCGGGTGTATGTGGAGGAGCCGAGTCTTTCGCGCATCGTGCTGCACGAAGTGCGCACGAGTCCGGAGTACTTCAAGTCGGTGCTCCACGACCTGCATGTGAATTACACGTCCTTCCTGCTGCGCACCGTGCGCGAGGCGGTGGAGGAGGGTGAGTTGCCGCCGGACACCGATGCGGAGATGGTACGGAGCATGGTCTACGGCGGCATCGAGCATCGCATGTGGTCGCTGCTGTTCGGTCGCGGCACCATCGATGTCGAAGCCACTGCCGACCGCTACACCACGATGCTGCTGCACGGCATGCTGACACCATCCCAGGCCGGCACCGAGCCTGCCTCCGTGGCGCAGGAGGCGCTGTCGCTCGGCGACATCGAGCGGCGACTCGCGCGGCTGGAACGGATCGCGGCTGCCGTCCCGTCGGCCTCGACCGCCCCCTCGCTGACGCCCGCTCTCACGGCCACTCCTCGGTCTGGTGCAGGCCGCCGGCGCAAGGACGCTCCATGACCCTCATCCAAAAACTCTTCATAGCCAACCGCGCCGAGATCGCGCTGCGCATCGTGCGCACGGCGCAGCGCCTGGGCATCGACACCGTGGTGCCATGGCACCGGCAGGACCGGGCCGGTCCCGCGCTCGCCGTAGCAACCGAAACCGTCGAGGTCTTCGGCGATCCGCCGGTCGCTGCCTGGCTGGATGCGCAGGCCATGATCCGCGCCGCCCGCGAGAGCGGTTGCGATGCGGTCCATCCCGGGTACGGTTTCCTGTCCGAGAACGCGGCCTTCGCGCAGGCCGTGGCGGACGCGGGTCTCCTCTTTGTCGGTCCGCCGGCGAAGATGATCGAACTAATGGGCGACAAGATCAGTGCGCGAAACTTCGCGGTGCAGCAAAACGTACCGGTCACCCCATCGGCTGATGAGGCGGACGATCCGGCCACCTTCGCCGAGCGCGCGCGGGCGGTCGGCTTTCCGCTGCTGATCAAGGGTGCGGCGGGCGGCGGCGGCAAGGGCATGCAGATCGTGCGACATCAAGACGCGTTGGCTGACGCCATCGCCGTCGCCCGGGGCGAGAGCCAACGCTATTTCGGCGATGGCCGCCTTTTCGCCGAGCGTTTCGTCGAGCGTCCGCGGCACATCGAGGTGCAGGTCTTCGGAGACACGCAGGGCCATGTGATCCACCTCGGCGAGCGCGAATGCTCGATCCAGCGCCGCTTTCAGAAGCTGATCGAGGAATCGCCCGCGCCTGGCCTCGCGTCCGAACTGCGCGAACGCATCTGTGCCGCCGCGGTTCGGCTGGCGAGCGCGGCCGGCTATGTGAATGCCGGCACGGTCGAATGCATCGTCTCGCCCGAAGGCGAATTCTTCTTCCTGGAGATGAACACGCGGCTGCAGGTCGAGCACCCGGTGACCGAGATGGTCACCGGGCTCGATCTGGTCGAACTGCAACTGCGTGTGGCCCAGGGCGAGCCTCTCGGCATTGCGCAGGACGAGGTGCGCTCGGCCGGCCACGCGATCGAATGCCGCATCCTGGCGGAAGATGCGGACGCCGGCTTCGTGCCGGACACCGGCCACGTGCTGATGCTGCGGACCCCCCAGGGGCCTGGCGTGCGCTTCGATGGCGGCGTGACCGAAGGCGCGGCGGTGACGGCGGATTTCGATTCGATGCTTGCCAAGCTGGTGGTGCATGGTGCGGACCGCCGTCTCGCCATCTCGCGCATGCGCACTGCGCTGGCCGAGACTGCGATGCTCGGGGTCACCATCAACAGCGACTTTCTGTCGCGCGTGCTGCATCACCCGGCCTTCGGCCGCGGCGAGACCGACACCAGCTTTCTTGACCGGCACCGCGCCGACCTGATGCCCGTGCCACTGAGCGATGCGGAACGCCACGCAGTGCTGGCGGTGGCTGCCAGCGCCGCACCGGAGCGCAGCGCACGTCCGATTCCCGAGCCCTACGCCTCCATGGGCGCTTGGCGCAACTGAGTGCCTTTCACATGACCCTTCTTTCCTTCAGCGACAATCCGGCCAGCCGGCACCAAGTTCACCTCCGGCACGACGGTGTGGCCGTCGACGATGCTCGACTCGCAGTCCGCGCGGGCGGTGCCGGCGAATTTATCGCCAACGTCGATGGCCGGAGCGAAAGGCTGCTGGCGGTGACCCGCGGCGATGCGACATTTGTGCAACTGCGCGGTCGTGCCTGGCGCGTCGATCGCATCGACCCGGCGCGCGCGCGCGCCGCGAGTGGCACGGCGGCCGACGGCAGCTCGCAGGCGCCAATGCCCGGCGTCGTGGTGTCGCTACACGCCTCGCCCGGCCAGGCGGTGCATCGGGGTGATGCGCTCTTGGTCATCGAGAGCATGAAGCTGCAGATGACCATCGGCGCCGCGTCGGACGGCGTGGTGGCCGAGATGCCCTTCGCGGTCGGCCAGACTTTCCAGCGCGGGGCTGTCCTCGTGCGCGTGGCGGCCTCCGGGGAGCCCGTCGCCAGGGTCGCGCAGGCTGCCGAGGCGACCGAAGGGAGTGTTGCATGAGTCGCATTGAAAGCCGCGTCGATACCGCCAGCCCCGGCTATCGGCAGAACCATGCCGCGATGACCGAGCGCGTCGAGGCCCTACGCAGCCGCGTGCACCAGGCGCGCCACGTGCGGCCGGAGCGCGACATCGAGCGCCTGCATCGGCAGAAGAAGCTCACCGTGCGCGAACGCCTCGAACTGCTGCTGGACCCTGGAACGCCCTTTCTTGAGATCGGTACGCTGGCCGCCAACCGCGCCTATGACGGTGATGTTCACGGCGCCGGGCAGGTGTCCGGCATCGGCATCATCCAGGGCCGGGAGGTGGTCATCCATGCCGACGACCCCAGTATCAAGGGCGGGGCTTGGTATCCGCTTTCGGTGAAGAAGATCGTCCGCACGCTGGACATTGCGATCGAGAACCGGCTGCCGGTGGTGCACCTCTGCGACAGCGCCGGCGGCTTCCTGCCGCTGCAGTCTGACCTGTTCCCGGATCGGCATGCGGCCGGCCGCATCTTCCGCAACCAATGCACGCTGTCGAAGATGGGCGTGCCGCAGATCGCGATCGTGCTGGGCCATTGCACGGCTGGCGGCGCCTACATTCCGGCGCTGTGCGACTACAGCGTGATCGTGCGCGGGAACGGCGGCGTGTTCCTCGGAGGACCGCCGTTGGTGAAGGCCGCCACCGGCGAGGTGGTCACGGCCGAGGCGCTCGGCGGCGCCGAGATGCACACCACCATCTCGGGTACCTGCGACTACGCGGCCGACGACGAGCCGCATGCCTTCGCGATCGCCCGCGACATCCTGGCCCAGACCACGCCGATCGCCAAGCAGGTGATCGACCGGGTCGATGTCGAGCCGCCGCACTACGACCCGGATGAACTGTACGGCATCATCCCGATCGACTGGAAGACCGGCTTCGACATGCGCGAGGTAATCGCGCGGATCGTCGACGGCAGCAAGTTCCATGAATACCAGCCGGGCTACGGCACCACCATGGTTTGCGGCTACGCGCGCATCTGGGGCTGCAAGGTCGGCATCCTGGCGAACAACGGGGTGCTCTTCAACGACAGCTCGCTCAAGGCCGCGCATTTTATGCGGTTGTGCGACCGCGACCGCACGCCGCTGGTCTTCCTGCAGAACATCACCGGCTACATGGTCGGCCGCGAGTACGAGGAGCGTGGGATCACCAAGGACGGCGCGAAGATGATCATGACGCAGGTCGGCTGCACCGTGCCCAAGTTCACTGTGATCGTCGGCGGTTCCTTCGGCGCGGGCAACTACGGCATGTGCGGCCGCGCATTCGATGGCCGCTTCCTCTGGATGTGGCCGCAGTCGCAGATCGCGGTGATGGGTGCGGAGCAGGCCGCCAATACGCTGGCCGATGTCAAGATTCGCCAACTGGAGCGTAAGGGCCACACGCTGTCGAGCGAGGAGGTCGCCGCCATCCGCGAGCCGGTGCTCAAGAGCTTCGAGGAAGAGAGTGACGCCTACCATTCGACCTCGGAGCTGTGGGACGACGGCATCCTCGACCCGGTCGATACCCGCAACGCGCTCGGCATGGCGATCGTCGCTTCGTTGAACGCGCCCTTCGGCGACGACATCGGCTACGGCGTGCTGCGTCTCTGAGCCGGAGAAAGGAGACAAGCTCATGATCGACATCGGGGAGGCATCCACCATTGGCGAGACCTTTTTTCGCGCAGCCGAGACCTATGCGGACAAGACATTTCTCGCCGTGCCACCCAACCCGACGCGCGCCTACGCCGCCGACGGCATGGAGATCGGGTATCGCGAAGCGGCGGTGCAAGTGCGCGATCTGATGAAGGGCTATGCCGAAGCCGGCTTCGGAATAGGCCACCGCATCGGTCTTCTGATCGAGAACCGGCCCGAGCACCTGCTGCACAAGCTGGCGATGAATGCGCTCGGCGTGTGCTGCGTTCCGCTGAACCCAGACCACCGCCCGGGCGAACTGGCATTCGTCATTGACCATGCGAAGGTGGATCTCGTGGTCTGCGTTGCGACGCTGGCGCCACTGGTGCAGGCGGCCATGGCCGAGTCTTTGCACCAGCCGCAGTTGTCATGCTTTGAGGCCTTCGGCAGGGGTCTGGCGCCAGCCCTTCGGCCAGCGGCTTCGACCACGCCCAAGGCAGCGACACCGGCCAGCGTGCTCTACACCTCGGGCACGACTGGCCGGCCCAAGGGCTGCGTGCTGTCGCACCGCTACGAATTGGCGGCTGGCGCCTGGTACGCAACCCGCGGCGGCCTGGCGAGCTTCGGCGATGCCTGCGAGCGCATCTACAACCCGCTGCCGCTGTTCCATGTCAACGCCTCCATTTTTTCCTTCTACTGCGCGATGCTGAAGGGGAACTGCCAGGTGCAGACCGATCGCTTCCAGACCTCGCGCTGGTGGACAGAGGTGCGCGATTCGCGCGCCACCGTTGTTCACTACCTCGGCGTGGTGGTGCCGATGCTGCTGGGCCAGCCGCCCGGGCCCGGCGACCGCAACCATGTCGTGCGCTTTGCCATTGGTGCCGGTGTCGAGCCGCAGCGCCATGCCGCCTTCGAGAAGCGGTTCGGGTTCCCGCTGATCGAGATCTGGGGCATGACCGAGATGGTCCGTGCCATGATCGACAACCAGGCACCGCGGCAGGTCGGCACCCGCGCCTTCGGCCGAGCGCAGCCGGGGCTGGACGTGCGCGTGGTCGACGGTGCCGATGTCGACGTGCCGGACGGCAGCGACGGCGAGATGGTGATTCGCCATTCCGCCGACACGCCGCGCAAGGACTTCTTCAGCGGCTACCTCGACGATCCGGCCGCCACCGAGGAAGCTTGGCGCGGCGGCTGGTTCCATACCGGCGACATCGTCAACCGCTCGGCCGACGGCAAGCTGCACTTCGTCGACCGGCGCAAGAACATCATCCGCCGCTCGGGAGAAAACATCGCCGCGGCCGAAGTCGAGGCGCTGCTGCAGACGCATCCGCTGGTCGATCAGGTGGCCGTGCTGGCCGCGCCCGACGAAATCCGCGAGGAAGAGGTGCTGGCCTGCGTGGTGCTGCGCGAAGAAGGCCGCGCCGATGTCGACGCGGCAGTGCGCGCCCTGTTTGACTTCTGCAACACGCGCCTCGCCTACTACAAAGCACCAGGCTGGATGTGGGTGACGGACCACATTCCGACCACTGCGACGCAGAAGATCCAGAAGCATCAGATTTTTCCCCCGGGAGTCGACCCGCGCGGCCTGGCGGGCATGCGCGACCTGCGCAACTGGAAGAAACGCAACCAGGCCGACTGGGCCAAAGGCCCGACTGCAACTGGCCACTGACGAAAGATTGCCCATGCCTGTCCCAGACATCTTCAAGGGCGCGCTTGYGATCCCGGCCATCGGTTCGCCGATGTTCCTGGTTTCCTTCCCTGCGTTGGTCACCGCACTGTGCAAGGCCGGCGTGGTCGGCACCTTCCCGCATGTGAACGCCAGGCCCGCCGCACAGTTGGACGAGTGGCTCAACGCTATAGAGGCGGACCTCTCAGCGCATGATGCGGTGCATCCGCATGCGAAGGCCGCACCCTTTGGCATCAACCTGGTCGTGCACCGGACGAACCCGCGCTTCGAGCCCGACCTGGAGGTGGTGGTCGCGCACAAGGTGCCCTTCGTCATCACCTGCTTGGGTCATCCGGCATCGGTGGTGGAAGCGGTTCACGCCTATGGTGGTACCGTGTTTTGCGACGTGACCAGCGCAGCGCATGCGCGCAAGTCGATGCAGGCGGGCGTAGACGGCCTGATCTGCGTCGGCGCCGGTGCCGGAGGGCATGCGTCGAGCCAGAGCGCCTTCTCGTTGGCGCGCGAGATCCGGGAATTCTGGGATGGCTGCCTGGTGCTCGGCGGCGCGATCAACGACGGCTACCAGATACGCGCGGCCGAAGCGCTGGGCGCAGATCTGGTCTACATGGGCACTCGGTTTCTGGCCACGCAGGAATCGCAAGCGCGGCCCGACTACAAGCAGATGGTGGTGGACGCCGGCGTGGCCGACCTTGTCTACACCGACCGACTCTCGGGCGTGCATGCGAACTTCCTGCGCGCCTCGCTCGAACGCTTCGGGATCGACGTGGCAACACTGCCGCCAAAGACGCCGGACATGGGCTCGCTCGTCGATTCTGAAGCCCGGTTGTGGAAGGATCTGTGGAGCGCGGGGCAGGGGGTCGCGACCATTCATGACGTGCCGACGGTTGAGGAGCTGGTCTGGCGCATTGCCGAAGAATATCGCACGGCCTGCGCGATTCCCCCGAGCGGTGCGGTCCGCCGGATGCTCGGATGACCGGCATGGATCCGAGCGCTGCGATCGACTTCTGGTTTGACTTCGCGTCGCCCTATGGCTACTTCATGTCCGAGAAGATCGATGTCCTTGCCGCGCAGCACGGCCGGCGCGTGCGCTGGCGGCCGGTGCTGCTGTTCGCCGTGCTGCGTGCGCTGGAACTTCCCGCGCCGCTAGAAAATGCGGCGAAGCGCGAATACATGCAGCGCGACTTCGAGCGATCGGCGCGATTCCTGGAACTGCCGTACCGGCTGCCGGATGGGTTCCCGGCCATCACGCAGCATGCGGCGCGTGCCTTTTACCTGCTGCAGCGTGACGTACCCGAGGCTGCGGTGCCGTTCGCGCACCGGGCAATGCGCGGTTACTTCCGCGAATCGGCTGCGCTGGGCGATCCACTGCAGGTGGCGCAATGGGTTGCCGAGGCTGTGCCTGAAATGGGCGATGCGGAAGTGGTCGCTGGCCTCATCGCGGGCGATGCGCCGAAAGCCCTGCTCGCAGGCGCGGTGCGAGACGCTGTCCGCGCGCGCGTTTTCGGATCCCCGCTCGTCGTCATTGACGGGGAACCCTTCTTCGGCGTTGATCGACTGCCGCAGATAGAGGCGCGCCTGGCCGGCCGGCTTGCACCCTCGACGTTGTGAACCTTCCGAATCAAGGAGACTCGCTTGCCCACCGCGCCAACTACCGAAGCCGTGCTCACGCACTCCGAGGGCGCCGTCGGCGTCCTGCGCTTTAACCGCGGCGAAGCTCTGAACACGCTCGACGTGCCGATGCTTCTGGCGATGGAGCAGGCCCTGGGCCGGCTGGAGAGCGATCCCGAGGTCCGCGTGATTGTCATCACGGGTGCGGACGAGCGTGCCTTCGTCGCCGGCGGCAACATCAAGGACCTGAACTCGCGCCAGGGCCTAGCTCACTACAACGAGTTCGGCGCCGTTGTTGAGCGCGTGTTCCGCCGATTCGAGCGATGCGCTAAGCCAACCATCGCCGCCGTCAATGGGTGGGCGCTCGGTGGCGGCATGGAGCTGCTACTGTGCATCGACCTGCGTCTGATCGCTGAGGGTGTGCGCATCGGCCTGCCGGAAATAAAGCTGGGGCTGTTCCCTGGCGGCGGCGGGTCGCAACGCTTGATGCGTCAATTGCCGCTGTGTCAGGCCAAGATGCTGATGTTCACCGGTGAAGCCATCGATGCCTCTGAGGCGTTGCGACTTGGCCTGGTCAACGTGGTCGTGCCGCTCGATCAGCTTATGAAGGAGTCGATGACACTGGCACACCGCGTCGCCGAGAAATCGCCAGTAGCCCTGCGGATGCTGCGCAAGTCGATGCTGCATGGCGCCGACATGGCGATGGATGCTGCGCTGGAATACGAGCGCGCAATGATCAGCCTGGTCTTCGACAGCGCGGATGCTCATGAAGGCTTGGACTCGTTCATCGAGAAGCGCGCGCCGCGCTTCAGTGGAATGTGAGGAAGCCCTCAGCCCACCAGGCAGGCGCGAGTGGATGCCATCTTGAAGAGTGCCCATGACAAGATACGTTGATTTCTATCGTGATTCGATTGACGCGCCAGAGTCCTTCTGGGCAGAACAATCCAAGCTCATGGACTGGCAGACGGCGCCAAAGAAGATTCTCGACGCCAGTGATCCGCCATTTGCACGCTGGTTCGTCGGCGGCACGACGAATCTCTGACACAACGCAGTCGATCGTCACCTGGCGACCCGAGGGGACGAGCCTGCTCTGATCTGCGTTTCCACCGAGACCGGAGTCGAGAGGAGCTACAACTTTAGTGAACTCCTTGTCGAGGTGCAACGCACCGCGGCCAGCCTAATTGAGCTCGGGGTGAGGAAGGGCGACCGGGTCTTGATCTACATGCCGATGATTGCCGAGGCGGCGTTCGCCATGCTAGCCTGCCCGCGCATCGGTGCGGTCCACTGCGTGGTCTTCGGCGGCTTTGCGAACGGCTCGCTGGCCTCGCGGATCGAGGACGCGACGCCAAGAGCCATCGTGGCCGACTCACGCAGTTCCCTGGCGGACCATTGGCGGCTCTGAACCTCGTCAAGTTCGGCTGACCGACTCCATTCACTCCAGGCCCCGAAGGGGCCTTCCTCTCTCCTCGGGCGAACACAATGAGCATTGCAACATCCGCCGCGTCGGACTCGGTACCCGGGAGCGCGCTAGAGGGTTTCTGGACAGCGGTCGCGGCCCTGGGCATCGCCGCCTTCTCGCTGGTCAGCACCGAGTTTCTTCCGGTTGGCCTGCTGCCTCAAATTGCCCGCGAACTCGACCAGAGTGAGAGTCGCGTCGGTCAGTGTTCTTTCGGGATTCGCGAAAGCTCGGCTTTCCTCAGCGCGCTGACATGCTCCCCGTGAACACGAAATCGGAGTATTGTCATGCGTCGGAGCGGCCCCGCGCGACTTGGCCGTGGCTCCTTGGATGCCGCCATCCGGCCAGCGCGGTCGAGGTCAATGGAGTCTCCCCATGTGGACCCATCATTGGACGAAAGCTCGGTTCGACCCCTTACGGCGAACCCTCGTTGGCGCGGCAGCTGCGCTCGCGGCGGCGGCACCGGCTGCGCTGGCGCAACTGCGGGCGCGCAAGGTCCGTTTGGCCTTCCTGGGCGGCATCAGCCCCGACGCCGGCGCCATGACCGGCCAAGTCGACCCGTTCCGCCTCGGCATGCGCGAGTTGGGCTATGTCGAGGGCCAGAATCTCACTATCGAGTTTCGCTGGGCCGAGGGTCAACCGAAACGGCTGCCGGCGCTGGTGGGTGAGCTGATCCAACTTGATCCCGATGTCCTCGTCACGGCCGGCCCGGGCCCCGCGTTGGTGGCCAAAGACGCCACGAGCTCTCTGGCCGTCGTTGCCGTGGCGGTGGACGATCCGGTTCAGATGGGACTTGCCGAGAGCTTCGCCCGTCCTGGCCGCAATATCACCGGGGTGTCAGCGGCTTTCTCCGGCATCCTTGCCAAGCGCCTCCAACTCCTGAAGGACTTCGTGCCCTCCGCGCGCGAGTTCGCCGTGCTCTACAACCCGTCCACGGCGAACCGAATGGACATCGCCAACGACATCGCGAGCTACAAGCGCACGCTCGGGGTGCCGGTCGTGCTGCTCGAAGCCCGTGGGCCGGACGACTTTGACGCTGCGTTCGCATCCATCGCAACGGACCGTGTCGACGCCGTCGCCATCCTCGCGGATGCCACCTTCTGGACGCACCGTGTCCGGCTGATTGAGCTGTGTGCGGAGCACCGTCTGCCGTCGGTCTGGGGGCACAAGGGCTATGTAGAGGCCGGTGGGCTGGTCTCGTACCAGGGGGACTTTACCGCGATGTTCCGACGTTCGGCGGCGCTGGTGGACAAGATCTTGAAGGGTAGCAAACCGGGCGACATTGCCTTCGAGCAGGCGACCAAGCTCGTCATGGTCGTCAACCGGAAAACTGCGAAGACGCTAGGGCTCACGATCCCGAAAAACGTCCTGGTGGGTGCCGACGAACTCCTCGATTGACTGGGCGTCGCATGCGCCTGTGCGGTGCGAACGACCGCTTCTATGGGGACTTGTTTGTCAAGCCTTTTTAATTAGCGCATCGCTTCATTGCGTAACACCTGTGTATTGATGAGCGGATGAGAAAAGTCGCGTGGCATTCGACGAGCATCCTGATCCGAGGTCGGGGGCGTGACGAGCGTTCGAGCCCACTCTTGTCCAAGACAGAAGGCGTTGAGCCATCCCGATGCGTGGGGTAAAAAGTTGTCGCCAAACGAACTTCCACCCCACTCACGAGAGGCCCAACGTGAAAGCATCATGCAGCA
>NZ_JBFUIU010000039.1:0-25934 GCF_056401695.1 Variovorax sp. P4_D9 | reverse complement strand
GTGAAAACCATTATGAATCAATGGCTTAACAGCCCGACGGCGGAGCGAAATCGGGGGCTTTCCGTCCGGTCGGCARCTCCCGCGAAACGCTGCTCTTGCTCGAGCAGGACGGCCTCGTAGGGGTTGTTCATGCCGAGTTCCACGTAGCGAAGGCCGAGCGCCTCGCCGACTCGAGCGGGAAGTCATGGAGCTCCTCGACGATCGCGGCACGCACCATCTCGACTTGGCTGTCCTGGGCCATCACGGCTAGGAATTCCCGCTCGTTCTACCAGGTCCCGTCTGAGCCGACCAGGTAGTCGTGGCCGACGTTGATGAACACCCGCTCCAGGAGCGCAGCGTCGACTCGTCCGCCAGGCCCCTCTTCCCATTGATCGCGATCTCGCGCCGCCAATCGCGCGCGTACGCCCCAGCGTCGTTCTCGCTTCGGAAGTACGCCTCCTGAAGCAATGCCCGCAAGCCTTCGCTCAGCAGCTCGACGCGCGCCAGGCTGTGAGCGGAGACCGCATGGAAGAGCGGATCGGCCAACTCGTCGCGAGACTTCGAGCCCGCTGGCGGGGCGGCAAGCCCCATCTCGCGCACGACCGCGGCCGGGACTCGGGCCTTGACGTTCGCATCGTCCTCGGCGTCACGCGCGCGTTCAGCCTTCGCAAGGTTCCCGGCTGCCGCGGCGAGCGCGCCGGCATCGCGGGCCCTCCGCGCCAGCTTCTCCGCCAGGTTGTTCAGCAGCCCCTGGCAATACCGCTTAGGAGCGGAGCGTACAACCGGTGTGGGCCCTTGTGCGTCATTCGAGCCGTTCTGCGAACCTGAGTTCAGCCACCCCAGCGCCTTCCACTTGCGCGGCAGCACCATCTCGCGCATCACCTAGCGACTCGAAGCCGCGATCAACTTCCTGCGAGGCCGGCCAAAAGGAGTGCCGCGTCCTGCGTCTGCTGCCTGGTCGTTCACGTGGAGAACGTGCCCGAGACCCATCGCCATTGCATGGGCACCGAATTGAAGGCGCTTCACGTAGTCATCGGATCGAGAGGGCGATCCGCCCCAGGCAGATCAAGGCAAAGGGATTCGCGAGGTAGCAGCCTCAGAAAGAGTGCCGCAGCCCCAGGTCGTAGCCGTACGACTTGTCCGGCACCGGCGCGAAGACACCGATTGGCTGCGTGAAATAGCTCGGGCCCCCGACCGTCAGGGCGGCGCCGTTCTTGTTGTTCAGGTAGGCGACTGTCGCGTACACAGCCGTGCGCTTGGAGAAGTTGTACACGTACCCGATCGCGAACTTGTCGGCCTCCGGCTGGCTGTTGAAGCCGAAGATGTTTGCGGTCGTGCCGAGCACGTTGGTGCTGGTGTTGTTATATCTGACCGCGGAATACGCGACGCGGATCAGGTCGTACCCGGCGATGGGTATCGTCGCGCCGATCAGCACACCGTTGAAACCCGGCTTGGTGGTACCGAAGGGATTGAAGGTGTTGGTCGCGAAGCTAGTGTCCATCTTGTTGTTCGAGTACTCGCCGAACAGCTTGACCACGCCGAAGTCGTATGTCCCGCCAATGCTCCAGATATCGATGGTGGACGTCGTCCCGAGGTAGTAGTTGGACCCGACGGTGCTCTCGCCGTACGCCAGCGCCACATCGAGCGGGCCGCTGCTGTAGCCGACGCGGCCGCCGATGTATCGGCCAGCGCGCGCGTTGTCGGCGACGGCTGCCAGCGACGGATCAGCGACGATCGCCGCCACACCGGGAGGCGTCAGGCCGCCCGGGTCGTAGCTGACCGCTTCGTTGAAGGCATACATGAACTGGCCGTAGAAGCCGCCGAGCTTCGGCAGGAAGTAACCGATCGAGTTGCTGGAGCGTGAATACTGTCCGTTCGTCCAGCCGCTCCGGACGCCTCCCGGCGAAGTCTGCCCGCTGGCGGTGCTGATCAGGCTCGTGCCGACGCCGTTCACGCCGAAGGGATCGAAGAGGTTGTCGTTCCAATAGGTCGGGGTGTAGTCGCGGCCCAGGCGAATCTCACCGAAGGCGCTCTCGAGACTGACGGTCGAGCGGCGGTTGAACTGCAAACCGCCGTTCGATCCGACGCCTGAGCCGTCGTTGGAATTGATGCCGGCTTCGAGCCAGAAGCCGGCCAGCAGGCCGCCGCCGAGGTCTTCCGTGCCCTTGAAGCCGATCCGGCTGGAGTTGTAGGCGGAATTGGTCAGGGCGGTCTGGCTGGTCGTGAACGTCGAGCCGAACACGCCCTGGGCCTGGCTCCGATAACCGCTGACAGAGGTATCCACGATCCCGAACAGCGTGACGGTGGATTGGGCCGAGGCTGTACCGATGCCCATCCATGCGGCCAGTGGCATGATCAGGGCTATGTATTTCTTCATCGCCTATCTCCTTGAGGCTGGCCAATGACCGAAGTCACCCGTAGGTCGCGGAGAATACAACAATGTGACGGCATCAACGGCACTGAAATGACGCGTTGATCACCGCAGCCCACGGCGGGTTCACCAGGTAGACAAACGAGTCTGCCGCCAGCGGCGCGCGGCCCGAGTTGAGATCCACGTCCCAGTTCGGCCTGGCCTCCCGCGCCAGCGAACCCACAGCTCTCCAGAACTCCTGCTCGGGAGCCGAGCTGGATGCGACGCGACGCAAGAGCACCTGGGTCTTGAGGAATGACAACTCTAGGTTCCAAAGAGCAGTTGGTCCGGATGGTATCTGCCCCGGCCGTCCTCCTCCCCGACCGCCGACCCGGCGGCCCGGGATCGCGCCTTGGCGCGAGGCGAACGCCATCACGAGGGCCTGGCAGACGCTTGGTCAACCTGCCTGAATCTATAGCAACGCCAGGCCATGGCGGTTTTCGAAAGCTCCGATGGCCTACTACTGGTCTACGCCGGGCATGCACGCCTGCTGCGCTAAGCCGGCGAGGCCTTCACGCCGTGCGATTCGGTTAGTGCCTCAGCTCTTCGAGGGTCTTCCCGCCGTCGAGCGCTTCCTTGAGCCAGCGCGGCTGCGGGCCACGACCGGTCCACGAGTTTCCGTTGCCGTCACGATAGAGGACCGTCGACGGTCGGCGTTTCTTACCCGTTGGCTTGCCCTTTGCCGCCTTCACGGTACCGGTTGCAGCACCACCGACGCGAAAATCATCAAGCGTCTTGCCGGCCGCCAATGCGTCGCGGAGCCAATAGGGCCGCTTGCCCATTCCGGACCAGAAACTGCCGTTTCCGTCGCTGTACTTGGCACTGCCTGCAGCCCCGGCCTTCTTGGCCCCGCCTTTCACCGGCGCAGCCCCCGAGAGACCAAGTTGCTGAGCAGTAAGGCTGTAATGCGCGATCGCTTCCTTGATGCGCGAGACGACGCCCGACACTTCCTTCTCTCGGAGCGCATCGGCGGACTTCTGAAGCTGTGCGATCTGCTTTTGGATCTGGGCGTAAGTCTGGGTCATTGAAATACCTCCGAGTGATGGTCGAGAGGCGTAGCTTAATACCGCCTCCTTACAGAGGCGGTCAGGTTCCAATCTGGCTGGAATATCAGTTCAATGGAGAACGGGGCCTGTCGACGTCGAGCCCCTGCGCCTGCGCCAGCAACCGAGCAGCGGCATTTGCTGCCATCTCCACCGCTCGTCGAGGTGATCGCGCGGCGAGAAGCTAAACCCGCACAGAACGCCGTAATGGCGGCCATCCGAGAATCTCGCGGGCACGCCGATATGCGCGCCCAGCGCCTCGAAAATCGGCGGAAACCCATACTGGTCCCCGACACGAGCTACGCTCTCCGAAACGTTTGGCATGAGTCCGTCAACTACCCGCTTGCACACAGTCTGGTCCAGTTCATGCGACTGCCCGATCTCAATGATCGCGCTCTCGTCTTTAGCATCAATGTGGCGAAAGACTCAGTTCATCCAAACGAACCGGCCGGGCTCAAGCTCAGGGCAGTAAAGGGCGTCATCAGGTGAATGACGCGCTCGCCCCACCGATCCGGCCGGGCATCATCCGAGCGCCAGATCCTCGCTGAGAGCGAAGCCACGCGCGAGCCAGTGCTCCCCATACCTCAAACCCACGCCCTGCCCGCTCAGCGCCAGCGAAATCTCACCCACCAGGACAGGATGCTCAGGGTCCGTCAGCATCCAGAGCGACAGTTGGTCTCGGGGAACGTACTTTTCAGACATCTTTCTTTGCCCCACGGCGTGAAGCCGTCCGTACTTCGTTTTCCAGCGCCGGCAGGTCCTCACGAGGATCGGCCAACCCTGCAAGCGCGTCCTGGCGCGGCCATGGGCCACTTCCTTGAGGCAAGCGCGAGGGTGCTGGTGGAGTTCCTCACGCCGCCCGGCGGGCTGGTGCTGGACCCGTTCGGCGGTTGGTTCTCGACAGCGCTGGCCTGCGAGGAGTCCGGCTATCGATGGGTCGCCCCTGGAGATGATGGCCGAGTACGCCGCCGGCGGCGGTATGCGCCCGAGCGACCGGCCGGGCTTTCACGCCTCGTTCGACCTGGAAGGATGAAGCCCAGGGAAGGCACAGCGCAACTGAACTTTGCATTTTGCGAAATCGTTGACGAAAACCCGAAGTGATTCCCCTGCCCTGCGCCTTCTGATCGGCGCAGCCGTACACACTCCAATGGGTGAGCATGACTATTTTTTGTGTGGACGATCACCCCATGATGCGCGATGCCATCGTGATGGCCCTCCGGCGCGTCCGCCCCCACTCAAAGATCGTCGAACTCGACAGCATCGAGGCGATCAATCAGGCCGTGATCAACCACGGTCCGCCGGCACTCATCTCGATGGACATCAACCTGCCGGACAACGACTCCGACGCCGGGGTCGCCAAAGTTCGCTCGATGTTCCCGCGAGCCCAGATCGCCGTCTTCTCCACCCTTGCATCGAGCGACATGGAGGAAGTCTGTGTCGCTTCGGGAGCCGACATTTACGTCGAGAAAGCTAGCGGCCGCGGCGAGTACGCAGCGGCCCTGGAGGCACTGTTGCAGGCCGGCACCGACTCGGACGAAGTGCCAGACGCCGAACGTCCCGCTGGCGCGTTCAAGTTAACCAAGCGCCAGCAGCAACTGATCAGGATGATCGACCGGGGCCTCACGAACAACGAAATGGCTACGGCGCTCGGCTTGGTGGATACGACCGTCAAGGTCCACTTGTGGCGTTTGTATCGAAAGCTTGGCGTGAACAATCGATCTCGCGCGCTGCACATCGCCCGGACGGAAGGCTTGGTCGACTGATCCTTTAGAAGTCGGACAGTTGTGGATATTTTTTACTCAGCCGGTAGGTTGTGGATATTTTTCGGGCCGCAGCGCCGTTGTCGCCCCGGCGCCACAGGTCTTGGAGCGGTCCGCCGATCAGCCACTGTCCGCCTGAAGTCTGTCGCCTCCTAAGGGCTTTGGGCCCAATGTTGCCACCGGGCCGCGCTCATACGAAGGTCCGCATTGAAGGCGTTTGATCGTTTCAGTACTTGGCGGCGCCTGCGCTGCGCGTAAATTTCGCCGTCAATCCCGTCGAGACAATCGTGACCTGCTAACCAATCGATCGCCAGGATGCAACGTAACGGTTGCTTCCACCATTTCATTGGCCCGATCAAGGTAGCGCCGCACAATCTTCAGCGCCGGAGAGCCGCCTGGCGCATCGAGCGTACCGGCAAGTTCTTCCGGGACCGCCACGGCCTGGATGGTTTGTTCCACCTCAGCGATGCGACGGCCGTAGTGGTTTTCGATCAGGGTGCTGATCAATGCGCGCGGGGACTTGCGCAGCAGTCTCGGGATCTCTGCGTATGCAGCGTCGACATAGACGCGCGAGACGCCTATCGGATGCTTGGGATCCTCCTCGGCTCCAAGGCGGAGCATGTCGAGGCGCACCCAGCGGCTCCCAGCAGCGCAGCCGATCTCGGCGGCCAGTGCGGCATCGGCCACCACGACCTCCGACTTCTGCACCAGACGCTTTTGATGCGCCGCAATCTGCGTGAGGTCTTCCAGCGATGCCAGCGATTGAGTATAGCCGGCCGCTCCAGAAGTGCGCTCGACGCGCGTGCCGACGCGCTTGCGCCGCGACACCATGCCCAACGACTGCAACTCGGCGAGCGCGGCGCGGATCGTCGGTCGACTGGCACCGTACAGCTCGCACAACGCCAGTTCGGTCGGCAGCAGCGATCCCACCGGGTAAAGACCGGAGCGGATGCCTTCCGTCAAAGACTGTGCGATCTGCGCGTAGAGGGTGTTGCTCATTGCGTTGCCAGTGTATCAAGGGGCTTGACTATATGTCATGACATATTAAAATGTCATGACATTTGATCCGCAGCCTCGATCCCCTACCTGGAGACATTCCCATGACCCCTCGCCGCACTCTTGCCACCGCCCTCGTCGCCCTGTGCGCGGCGCCTGCGCTGAGTTGGGCCCAGGCCGACGCTTATCCCAGCAAGACCGTGACACTGGTGGTGCCGTTCACGGCTGGCCAATCCGGCGACATCCTTGCCCGCATCTTGGCAGACGCGCTGGGCAAGCAATGGGGCAAGGGTGTCGTAGTCGACAACAAGCCCGGCGCCGGCGGCGCACTCGGCAGCCAGACGGTGATGCGCGCGCCGGCCGACGGGTACACCTTGCTGCTGAGTTCGAGCGGGCCAATCGCGATCGGCCCGCACCTCAACAAGAGCATCGGCTACGACCCGCGCAAAGACTTCACTCCCATCATGAATGTGGCGGGTGTGGCGCAGGCACTGGTTGTCCCGGCCAGCTCCAAGTACAGGAATGTTCAGGATTTCATTGCTTCCGCCAAGGCCGCGCCCGGCAAGTTGAACTACGGCTCGGGCGGGTCGGGCTCTACGCAGCATCTCACCATGGAGCTTTTCAAGCAGCGCGCGGGCATCGACATTCAGCACGTCCCCTATAAGGGCTCGGCGCCGGCCTACACCGACATGATGGGCGGGCAGATAGAGGCCATCTTCGACTCGGTGCCCAGTGCCGTGCCGTTCGTCAAATCTGGGCAGATGCGCGTGCTCGCCGTTTCCACCGCTCAGCGCGATTCGACGCTGCCGGACGTGCCGACCGTGGCAGAGAGCGGATTGCGCGGCTTCGACGTGCTGGGCTGGCTCGGCATCGTTGGCCCCAAGGGGTTGAATCCTGCCATCCGCGACAAGATCAATGCCGACCTCAAGAAGGCATTGGCTACCGATGCCGTCAAGGAGAAGATGGCCAAGATCGGCATGCAGCCAGTCGGCGGCAGTCCGGATGATTTCGGCAAATACATCGCAAGCGAGTACGCCCGGTGGGGCGACGTGATCAAGACCGGTGACATCAAGGCCGAGTGAAGACTATGAGAATCGTTGACATCCGCGAACTCACCGTCCAGCTCGAAGGCAACGTCGCCAACGCCGTCGTGAGCTTTGCCGAGCACACAGTGTCGCTTGTGGCCATRTTCACGGACGTGTTGCGCAACGGCAAGCCACTGGTCGGCTTCGCCTTCGACTCGATCGGCCGCTACGCCCAGGGTGGCATCCTGCGCGACCGAATGATCCCGAGGGTGTTGGCGRCCAAGCCCGATTCATTGTTGGCCGCAGATGGCCGGCACTTCGATGCCGCCAAGGTGCTTTCAGCTGCCATGCGCAATGAAAAACCCGGCGGGCATGGCGACCGCGCCGCCGCGGCCGGTGGGCTGGAGCTTGCGATCTGGGACCTGAACGCTAAGTTGGACGACGAACCGGCCTACGCGAACATTGCGCGCTCGTTTAGCCAGCCCGCAGCGGCACGCAGTGTCGACGTCTATGCCGCCGGGGGCTACTACTACGAGTCCGGACAGGGCAAGACGCTCTCTGACGAGTTGCGTAGCTATCAAGCGATGGGTTTCTCGGCCTTCAAAATGAAGATCGGCGGTGCTTCGCTCAACGAGGACCTGAAACGCATCGAAGAGGCGCTCGCGATCGCGGGCGACGGTAGCCGCCTGTCCGTGGACGCCAATGGCCGCTTCGACATTCAGAATGCGCTTGCCTATGCCGAGGCTATCGCGCCCCTCAAACTGCGTTGGTACGAGGAGATCGGCGATCCGCTCGACTTTGCTCTCAACGCTGAAGTGGCGCGTGCCTATCCCGGCCCGATCGCAACAGGCGAGAACCTGTTCTCGCTACCAGACGCAACGAACCTGATCAATTTTGGCGGAATGCGCCCAGGACGTGACATCTTCCAGATGGATGCCGGTCTGAGCTATGGGCTCACCGAGTACGCTCGCATGATCGCGCTGATGGAGGCGAACGGCTTCGATCGCGCGCAGGCGTACCCGCACGGCGGCCACCTGATCAACCTTCACATCGTTGTCGGCCTCGGCCTGGGCGGCTGTGAGGCGTACCCGGGCGTCTTCCAGCCCTTCGGCGGTTATTCGCCAGACTGTGCGGTCGAAGGCAGCAGCGTCCGCCCCAGCGAGGCTCCGGGATTCGGGCTGGAACAAAAGCTCGAGTTGCAGCCATTCCTGGCGACGTTGACTGGGTTGGGTTCGAGAGCCTCGGAGTGATTTCTTATCGGCACAAGGCGAAGCGCACGACCTGGGGCGGTTCAGGCGCAATCTGATTCGATTGCACCAAGCGCCAGTCAATGTCAACTTGGAAGATCGGTCGAAGGTCGAAGGTCGAAGGTCGAAGGTCAGCTTCCGCTTGCGAATTCGACTTCAGACAGATCTCGGACCTAGGAAGGCGCCCGCTTCTCTGCCGGATGTCCGCAGCCCACTCGCCAGTCGCTGCCGCAGGCCCCTTCAGCTCTACATTCCGGAGCGAGCAAGCTCTGGTGTACGCCATGTGCTGCGTTCGCCACCGAAATGATCCGGCTGCCGATGACGTCTCCTGGGATAGCTGCCGCTCAAAGGCAGGACGATTGACGACGTTCCAGCTGGAGAGCCAGCATGAACGCATGAACTTGCGTGCGCATCTCACCAACCCGCRCGACGGCTGCGAGGCGGGGGAGCACGTGCGGCCAGGTGATCTTCAGGGAGAGCCTGCCTTGAGGGATCGAGGCCTACTTGCGCCACCACCACCAGAGGACGAGGCTCAGGACGATCGACACGATCAGCGAGGTCATCAGCGGAAAATGGAAGCTGAAGCCTTCACGCTCGATCGAGAAATCCCCCGGCAGGCGCCCCCAAGGCAGCCGTGAGAGCCAGGGCCAGGCAAGGCCCGCGAAGACGAGGAGCACTCCCAGCGCAATGAGCAAGCGTTGCATGTGGAAATACTAGCGCAGGGCGGCACTGAGCGATCGCGGCCCGGCCAAGCGAACGCGAGTTCGTCGGGACGGCAACTGAATGCTGCGGCTGCTGGGCCGATTGTTGAAGTTCAACATCATGGAAAGGACGGCTTCCGCACTGTCAAGCCGAAGTTCAGGCTGCGAAGTTGAGGGTCGTGAAAGGGCCCGGTCCTGCCGATCGCCGTCGACTCCGAACGGCAGGTAGGGAGTGCGGATTCAACCGGTCGCGCCCTTTCGGACTTGGAGCCACATCTGTCCCGCCTCAATGCGCTGTCACATCCTCCAGAACGCCCCAGTGTGCCGCCGTGGCAATGGATGCGGCGCGGCGGCATCCGTCTTCACCCAACCGAATCTGATATTAAGGAAACAAGGATTTTGTCAAAAAATATCCACAACCCAAATTCATAGTAAATCCGCCCTCTTCCCTGGGTCGAAATATCCACGACCTGAGTAAACCGACGGTTCGGGTCCGCCTTTCCGCTGTGGGCGAAAAGATTAGTATCCTCCGCCCCATGTCTTCCATCCTGCCATTGCCGCCTGCAATCGCCCACAGCCTGCCGTGGAGGATGACCTTTCGGACGAAGCGTCCTTGCGCGCCGCTGGAACAGTTCGCTGACAAGGCGTTCGTGACGAGCCTTACGCCGGACGAGGTCAAGCACTGCGAGGCGGTGATTTCCACCCTCCTCGCGAAGATGCTTGCCACCCACAAGATCCCGCGGACCCTTGGGCGCTGGCATGTAAACCTTGCAACGTCCCAGAAGATCTGGGAGGAGCGCTCACCCCCCGGTCTCAAAGTGTCTCTTGGCAACACCAGGTACACGGTTGCGGATGCTGCTGACTGGATCGGCGACAGCGTGAACCGCCTGCTCAAGGCTCTGCGCCCTGATCCCGGGACCCGCCAGCCTGAGTACCAGGCGCACTTCGCAGATTCCGACTGGGAAGACGTCGGTCACCACGGCGCGGCACCTACGGCAGTCGGCGGGCCGAAGCCGAGAAAGGCTAGCACCAAGCCGGCGCCCGAACTGGACCTGACGCCCCCCGCCAATATGGCCCAGCGTCGCAAGCGTCATAGCGACCGTCTCAAGCTGCTCTCCAAATCCGGCCGCACCATCCACGGCCACGACTATCGGCTGGGTTGGCTGCTGTTCGAGACCCACAAGGTGGTTCACCTCAACCGCCACGAGCCCGCGCAAGCAGATGAAGTGATTGGGAAGCTCGCGCGAAGTAGCGTTCAAGGCGCGGCCGAACTCGGAAGACTTCTCGAGTCGCATCTTGAGGAGGTGGAGCTTCTGGGCGTCGCCCAAGAGATCCGAGGAGTTCTGAAGGAGCTGTTCGCGAACGCCGGGAGCCCTGGACCGTGGACAGTGGAGAGCCTCCATTGGGCATTCGGGGTGTCCGAGAACGGCCGTTTCGATCCACACTTCTGGTCGGCTGGCGCTCCTGTTGAATCGTTCCGGTTGCGCAAGAAGCTGTATCCAGTCAGCGACGCCTTCCTCACAACGTCCCTCTACTCCCCAGCCCTGCTCGAATTGGCGGATCAGCTGGTGTCGATCAGCTTTATCGGCTCTCGTCGGCTCCAGGCCCGGTTGGGGCCGCTTCTCGGCGATGCCAACGTCATTGGCGTTGCCAAGTTCATGACCGACGTGGTCGGCGTTAAATGGGGGCGGATGGATACCATCCCTGTCGCCGCAAGGGAGACCTCCAAGTCCGATCTTTTTTTTTGGAACCAGGACATCACTCCTTCCACGGTTCTCGAGATATGCCAGCGGGCGCGCGACCTGACGATCGCCCGGGGCGCCTTCAGCGCGCAAGAGGTCTTGGATGCCATTGAGGAGCACTTCGATTGGTCGCTGAGCGAGGCGCTCTGCCTGGAAATCTTGAACGAATGGACCGCGGTCCGTTGGCTCGATCAGCCCGGCTATGGGGTCGTTATTGGTGCAAGTCCGATACCGGCCCTTGTCGAGCAGTTGCTGGCCGTGGCATCGCCGCAGTCCATTGAGATTGCACATGTCGTTGAAGCAATCCGCGCGGCCAAAGCCTTGCCCAGCGATATGTTGGCAGCCCGAAAGAGCCTCGGCGTCCACGGCCTCGTTGACAACGAGGTGCTGCTGGCGGCCCTGAGCGTATCCGGCAAGATTCGGCGAGTCGGCCGATCCTCCATTGCGCTCAAAAAGAAGCCCGAAACGGACTACTGGCTCTGGCGACCGGTGGAGCGCGATTTGGTGGACTTTCTGAAGTCAGTCGGCGGCGAGGCGCTGAACCGCGAGATTTACCGGCATTTCAAGGAAGACAAGTCCGTGGATCCAGCCGCCCTTGGGGACGCCATKAAAGTCCTGCCGTACCTCTACGCTCCCACACCGCTCTCGACCGCAGTCTGGGAGTGGGCAATCCCGAAGCAGCCCGCGACCGAGTCGGAGTAGGCCGGGTCAGCCGATCCCGGCGGCCCCTTCGACGAGGATGTTGATCCTCGGCTTTGCCCCGCGCCGGCGCGCCAAATCTCTTCTCGACAGATTCGACGAACCCCCRCAGATCGGCGGCCGGGTCCGTTACGGGCTTCGTCGCCTGCGCGAATGAGACCAGGGGAGCGACGGCGCAGCCGAGGCATGGGGTGATGGCGGCCGTGCGGCGCCCGGCTCGAAATGGAAGAGATGCATCGGGAGCGGAGTGTACGGATCGACGCCGCTCACAGCGCGGCACCGTGTTGAAAGTGCTCGCGCAGTTGTGCGAAAGAGCGCGAATCCATGCCGGTGCGCGGGTCGCACGCGACCAGGCGCTGGCGATGCAAGACGATCTGGTGGGCCAGGTCGTCCAAGGCCACCCAAACTTGCTCGATGCCGCCGTGGGCGAACAGCCATACCCGAATCTCGTCCTCGCGCGAGATATGTCCCGCGCCGTATGGGTCCGGGCCGCCGGTCGGCGTAGCGCCAATGATGCGCGGCTGAATGTCCTCGGAGAACAGACCGATCAGGACGGACATCTCGACGGTTTCCCGCCACGACGAACTGATCACCACGATGACCTGAGGGAACTCGCGCAGCACTTGCTCGAGCGCGGCGAGATGGCAGAACACCTGTTCCGCAGGGATCGGCATGTCAGCAGCCTCGGGATGCAAGACGCCGTCGAAGTCGAGAAAAAGCAGCATGGTGCGAACCATCCTACGGACCCGATGTCGATTCCCGCTAGGTGCGCGACCGTTGCGTTGTGAAAAGCCGCCAGCGATCTGAGCTCCACGACGGACTCTTCTGCAAAAATCTGAGGATGGAAGAGCGCCACTACCTCAACGTTCCGTATAAGGAGAAGGACGCCGCGAAGGCGTTGGGCGCTCGCTATGACCCCGACAGCCGACGCTGGTGGGTCCGCCCCGACGCAGACCTGTCGGTCTTCGCGAAGTGGGATCTCGTGCCGGGCAAGTCCAGCTCACCTCCGGTACCCGCGCGCTCGGCGCCGGCGGCCAGCGCCCCTGCGCCTGACCTGTTCGCCTCACGTGAGGTTGCTGCTGGCGCTGCCGGCGGCGAACTCACAGCGCCGGCGAAAGGCATCCCCCTGTCTCGCCTGCTCGGCGGCGTGGCTTCGGCCATCGCACAGGCCTTCAAGGGCGGCGTCTGGACGATGGTCGAGGTCATGCAGGTGACGCTACGCAACGGCCATGTCTACCTCGAACTGTCGGAGCGCGATCGCGCCGGCCAGGTGCTCGCARAGGCGCACGCCATGATCTGGGCGAACACGGCCGCCAAGATCCTCCCCGAGTTCGAGCGCGCCACCGGAGCGACGATCGGCGCCGGTATCAAGCTGCTCGTGCGTGCGAAGCCAAGCTTCAAGCCCCAGTTCGGGTTCAGCCTGGAGATCGACGCCATCGATCCGGACTACACCCTCGGCGATCTCGCCGCCCGAATCAAGGAGATCCGGTTGCGCCTGCAGCGCGAGGGGGTCTTCGACCAGAACAAGCGGGTACCGCCGCCCTGGGACTTCACCTCGGTGCTCGTCGTGGCTCCGCACGAGGCCGCAGGCCTGGGCGACTTCCGCAAGGAGTCCGACCGGCTGGCGGATTTCGGGCTCTGCCGCTTCGCCTACGTGCACAGCCGGTTTCAAGGCGAGGGAGCTGCGCGAGAGATCATCGCGGCGCTCACCGATGCGCTGGACGCATGCGCGGCCGCCGACGACATGCCCGATGCGATCGTCATCATCCGAGGCGGCGGCGCGGTCAACGACTTGGCCTGGCTCAACGATTACGACCTCGCCCGAGTCATCTGCGACCAGCGCCTGCCGGTGTTGACCGGAATCGGCCATGAGCGGGACAGCACCATCTTGGATGAGGTGGCTCACGCGAAGTTCGACACGCCCAGCAAAGTGATCGGCGCGATCGAGAAGCTGATCGTGCGCCGCGCTCAGGAAGCGAAAGCGGCATCAGATGCGATCCTGACGATGGCCGGCCGCGCGGCCCGCGAGATGTGGACCTCCGTGGAGCAGGCCCACAGCCAGGTCGCTGCGGACGCCCGCGCCCAGATCGCTCATGCGCGCCAGGGCAGCCGCGATGCGATAAACCGCATCGGCGTGGCGGCGCTGCAGGATGTTCACCAGGCCGCGCGCGACGGGCTGGCGCTTGTGAGCGAGATCCAACGCGAAGCCGCCGACGAGGTGGCGACGGCCCGCCGGCTCGTGCCGCAGCACATGGCCGACATTCGAGCCCGATCGACCGCCCTCATTGCCGAAGCGCGCAGCACCGCCGACATGTCGATCAACATGGTGTTCGACCGGACGAGCGCTGGCGCGCGAGCTGCTCGGCGCCAAGCCGACGCTCAGATCGCCGTCCTGGGCGAGCGGGCCACGGCCACGCTCAGTTGCGCCCGCGCGAACTCCGACGCATTGATGCGCGAGATCGCAGGCCAGGGTCCGGACAAAACCCTCAGCCGCGGCTTCGCAATCGTGCGCGACGCGGAGGGCAAACCCATCACCAGCCTGCACAAGGTCAAGCCTGATCAGGCCATCGAAATTCAGTTCCGGGACGGCGCAGTCGACGCGCGAACCGGGAAGCCCAAATGAAGGACACAGCCATGGAACAACAGACCTTCCGCGCCGCGTACGGGGTGCTCCAGCAACACGCCGAAACCTTGCGCGAGCAGCAAGAGCCGAACATCGACGATCTTCTCAAGATCGTGACGGAGTCTGTCGCCGCCTACAAGGTGTGCAAGACGCGAATCGACGCGGTGGAGGAAGCCCTGAAGAAGGCTTTGGACGGCGCCGGTGTCGAGGGCTCTGGCCCCGCCGGTTTGCGATAGCGCGCCCGCCCCGACCCGCAAAGCAAGCATGCAGGCGGTCACCCTTTTGGCGCCGACCCCCCCTCGCGCGCCAGCAGCAAGTTGATGGCGACGCTCAGTTCATGAACAGCCGCTTCGAAGCGGACCGGGCAGCCGTTATGGGCCCGTTGCCGCCCTTCGAATTCTTGACCTCAGTGTCCGCAAAGTTCGCGAGCTGTCACTGAAGGTAGATCCTGGCAGCGCACGAGCCTACTGCGGCTCGATCCCTGCTTTCTTTACCAAGTTCGCATACTTTGCCAACTCGCTCTTGAATTCAGACTGGGCTTGTGCGGACGTGCCGATGCGGATGGTGTTCCCCTGCTTGGCCATGGCGTCCATGACCGCCGGATCCGAGAACGCTGCCGCCACGGCGTCGTGAGCCTTCTTGACGTTGTCCGCCGACATGCCCTTGGGTCCGATCACAGCGAACCAGGCGTCCACCACGAGATTGGGCAACCCCTGCTCGACGAAAGTCGGTATCTCCGGCGCGGCGGGAGTGCGCTGGGCCCCAAGTGTGCCGATCGCGCGAAGCGCGCCGCTCTTGATGTGCGACTGGACACTCGGCAATGCAGCGGTGCCGAACTCGACCTGCCCGCCGATCAAGTCCGTGACCATCGGGCCGACGCCCTTGTAGGGAATGTGCTTGGCCGTGACGCCGGCTTGCTCGAGGAAGAGTTCGGTCGCCAGATGCAGGATCGTGCCGTTGCCGCCGGACGCGAAGTTCAGAGCACCCGGCTTGCTCTTGAGCAGCGCGATGAACTCCTTGCTGTTCGTCGCCGACACCTTGGCCGGATTGACCACCAACACCATCGGCGTCGCGCCGATCACTGCGATGGGCGTGAAATCGCCAGGCATGTCGAAGGGCACCGACTTCAGCACACTCGGAAGGATGACCACGTTGTTGGACACGATGGACAGCGTGTTGCCGTCGGGAGCCGAACGCGCCAGTGCCTGCAGACCCACCACCCCGCCTGCACCGGGCTGGTTCTCGACCACCACGGCCGCGTTGAGCGCCTTCGACAATGCCGGCTGGGCAGCGCGCGTGATGGCGTCGACGCCGGAACCCGTCGCGTTCGGTAGGATGAAGCGGACAGTGCCGGACTGCGCGCTGGCGGTCACGGGCCACGCGCCGGCCACGATCGCTGCCGCTGAGGCGACCAGAATCGAGCGGCGTGAGAAGTTTTGCGTTGAGATCATTGGTTGTCTCCATGGATCTTGGGGATTTACGTGAGTGGCTCATGCCACCACGTTTCTGGACCGCATACCCTCCATTTCGTCATGGCCGTAGCCCAGTTGTTCGAGCAGTTCGGCAGTGTGCTCCCCCAGCCTCGGCGGACTCAAGCGTACGCCGAGGCGTTGACCTTCGAGCGTGATCGGAAACAGCGCGGTCTTGACGGTTTCACCGGCTCGTGGACCATCGGACAGGCGCATGTCCGCGAGGCCGCCAGTGGCCCGCAGGTGCTCGTCGTCATACAGGTCTTCAGGCCTGCGAATCGGGGCGAACGGCAGCCGTGCTTTTTCCATCGTCTGCGCCAGTTCGTCGGCGCTTCGGGGCGCGAGGCGTTCGCCAATCGTCTTGAGCAGTCGCGGCCGATGGGCGATGCGCTCGTTGTTGGTGGCGAGCGCGGGCTCGGCCTTGAGGTCGGCAAAGCCCAGCGCGTCGCAGAAGGTCAGCCACTGCGCATCGCTCACCGCCGCCAGGAAGATCTGTTCGCCGTCCTTGACTGTGAACACGTCGTAGACGGCCCACGGGTTGTCGCGGGCCGGCATGGGCGACGGATGCTTGCCGGTGACCGCGAACTGCAGCATGTGCTGCCCCATGAGGAACACGTTGTTCTCGTAAAGCGCGGATTGCACTTCCATCCCCCGGCCGGTGATGCCGCGCTGGATCAGGGCACCAAGGACAGCGATGGCGCCGAACAGCCCGCCCATGATGTCGTTGACGCTGGTGCCTGCGCGCAACGGATCGCCAGGGCGGCCGGTCATGTAGGCCAGGCCACCCATCATCTGGACCACCTCGTCCAGGGCTGTTCGACGTTCGTAGGGACCCGGAAGGAAGCCTTTGTGGCTCGCATAGATGATGCGCGGATTGACTTTGGCAAGCGATGCATAGTCGAGGCCGTACTTCGCCATTGTGCCCGGCTTGAAGTTCTCGGCGACCACGTCGGCCGTTGCCGCGAGGCGCCGTGCCGTCTCCGCGCCTTCCTCGGTATGCAGGTCGATGCCTATGCTCTTCTTGTTGCGGTTGAACATCGGAAAGAATCCGGCGCCGGCTCCCAGGAGGCGGCGGCTGTGGTCGCCGGTCACGGGCTCGATCTTGATCACTTCCGCGCCGAAGTCGGCCAACACCATGCCGCAGGTGGGCCCCATCACCATGTGGGTGAACTCGATGACTCGCAGGCCCTTCAATGGCTGCGCGACCTGCGTTGCTTCGTTCATGCGTGCTGCTCCTGTTTCATCGTCTTCGGAAGTCCGGCGCGCCAGAGGGTGCCGTGAAAGGTTTCACCCTCCAGCCAGTATTCGACCTTGCGGCGAAGTGCCAGCAGCGCGTCGAAGTCCTGGCCGGTTTCGATGCCCATGCTGGCGAGCATGTAGGCGACATCTTCGGTCGCCACGTTGCCGCTGGCGCCCGGCGCGTGCGGACAGCCGCCGATGCCCGCGATGCAGGCGTCGAAACGAGTGATGCCCAACTCCAGCGCCGCATAGACATTGGCCAAGCCAAGGCCGCGCGTGTCATGGAAGTGACCGCAGTTGAGTTTGTCGTCAGCGACCGGTAGCACGGCCTCGAACAACGAGCGCACCATGCCCGGATCGGCATAACCCACCGTGTCGGCGAGACCCACGGCATCAACGCCAACATCGATGGCCGCCTTGACCAGTCGCACCACCTCGGCAGGCTCAACCCGTCCCTGGATCGTGCAGCCGAAGGCCGTGCTGATGCCAACCTCGATCTGCGTGCGGGATCCTCTGGCGTCCCGTGCATCGACAATGCGCGCGATGTCCTCGACCACTTCGTCGGGCGTCTTGCGCAGATTGGCGAGGCTGTGCGCGTGGCTGGCCGACAAGGGCAACAGCATGAACTCCGCCTCGCATTCCATCGCCCGCTCGGCCCCTTTGAGGTTGGGCACCAGCACCGAGGCCCTGAGGCCCGGCAAGGTCCTGGCAAAGGCCAGCACCTCGGACGTATCGGCCAGTTGCGGCAACAGTCGCGGCGGAACGAAGGAGCCGACCTCGATCTCGCGCTGGCCGGCTGCGTAGGCGTCGCGAATCCATTCGAGTTTGGCGGCCGTTGGCACCACGCGGGCGATGCTTTGCAGTCCGTCGCGCAGGCCGACCTCGCGGATCACGGCGCGTCGCGGCAGTTTGGTAGAGGGAATCATCGCTGTCTCCTGATTCGCCGGGCGCGGCTTGCGTCTGGCGGTTGTCGAAGTCTAGAATTCCCCGATCGATAAATCTTCGACATTTTGGAATCCTGCAGTTCCGAACCGGAATACCTTGCGCGACTTTGACCTCACCACCCTCCGCCTGTTCGTCGCAGTCTGCGAAACGGGCAACATGGCCCGGGCCGGCGAACGGGCCCACATCGTCGGCTCTGCCATCAGCAAGCGATTGGCGCAGCTGGAAGAACAGGTGGGCACGTCGCTTCTGCTGCGCAAGCGCCATGGCGTGGTCCCCACGCCAGCCGGCAACACCGTGCTGGAGCACGCCCGCGGCATGCTCGACGGCGCGGCGCGCATTGCGCGCGACATGGAAAGTTATGTGGCCGGAACACGCGGCAAAGTCCGCGTCCTGGCGAGCGTATCGGCCATGACGGAGTCGCTGGCCGAAGATGTCGCGGCGTTTCTCAATATGCCGGCACATCGGACGACGCAAGTCGATCTGGAGGAAAGGATCAGCCCGGAGATCGTGCGCGGGGTGCGCGAAGGATTGGCGTCGCTGGGCGTGTGCTGGGACGCTGTCAACCTCGGCACGCTTCAGTCCCGCCCCTATCGCAGCGACCATCTCTGTGTAGTCGTACCGCAAGGCCACGTGCTCGCGCAACGCAAGCGGCTGCGATTCGAGGACACGCTTGACTTCGAGCAGGTCGGCTTGCCGATCACCAGCGCCGTTCAACAGTCGCTTCAACGCGCTGCCGCGCAATTCGGCCATACGTTGGTCAACCGCATCGTCGTCAGCAATTTCGAAGCCGCGCTGCGCGTCGTGTCGGCGGGCCTGGCCATCAGCCTTGTGCCAAGAGAGGTTGTCGGACGGCAAGGCTCGGCTCACGCGGTGCGCATCATTCCGCTAGCGGAGTCATGGGCCGAGCGCCGATTCGTCGTTTGCTTTCGCGATGCCTCCGAACTCTCGCCCTCTGCGCAGTCGCTGGTCGAGCACCTGGTTGCCCGAGCCAGCTGAATGGGCGCAACCCACAGCGCGGGGCAACGCGGCCCGTGATCAGTCGGCGGCAGCCTCCGCCTGAGCGCCAAGCCAGCGTCCCTTCCAGCGGCCGTCTTCCACCGCCTTTTGCATTAGTTGCTCGACGACGCCATGGACGTATTCGGTCGCCAGTGTCAGCTCGAACAGTCGCGAGGTGCTCAGATAGACCGTACGGGTGAGCGTGCCACCCTCCAGCTCGACGGTGTCCAACTCGCCGCGGTGCAGGCTATCTTCCATTGCGCACGACGGGAGCACAGAAAAACCCAGGCCGGCGCGCACCGCCTCGATCAGCAACGCGGGGGCGTTGATCTCGGCCACGACTTGTGGTTTCAAGCCTTGGGCCGCCCATTGGCGCTCGATCTCCTCCCGAATTCCATTGGGCCGGCTGAGCAGGAGCAAAGGCAGCGCGGCAACATCTGCGAGCGTGTTCGCGGTGCGACCTTTCAACGTGCCGCGCGCACCCACGAGCATGAGGGACTCTGCGACGAGCGGCTTCATCCGAAGTCCGGCGTCCGCGCTGGTGTCGAACAACACGGACAGGTCGAGCTTGCCCTGGGCCAGCAGCGACGCGAGCATCGAGCTCGGCCCCTCCATGACTTCCAGCCGCACCGATTTGAAGCGCGTCCTGATCTCCTGCAAGAGGTTCAAGCCCAGTACGGTGCTCACTGTCCACGGCAGGCCAATGGCGACCCGGCCCGCTGGTCCGACGTCAGCCTGCTGCGCAATCAGTTGGGTGGCGTCGACTTGCTTCAGGATCAACTGCGCCTGTTTGTAGACCGCCGCGCCGGCTTCGGTCGGCGTCACGCCACGCACGCTGCGCATCAGCAGTTTCTTGCCGAGCTCCTCTTCGAGCCGGCTGATCTGAAGGCTCAGTGACGGTTGCGCAACATGCAGCGACTGAGACGCGCGCGTCACGCTGCCGATCTCGACGATGCGCACGAAGTACTTCAGTTGTCGCAGCTCCAAGGTGTCGTCTCCAAGGGTTATCCCGGCATACCGCCAAAGTATGACGGTAGCTTCGATCGGTATTTTTCAAAAGCGCCGCACAAGCCCAGACTGCAGGTCAATCAACGGAGACCTGCACGTGAGCGGAAACATCATTGTGGAGCGCGATGGCTACGTCGCCACCATCACCATCGACAACGCCAGCAAGCGCAACGCCATGGGGCGGGCCATGTGGATCGCCATGGGCGATGCCGTGCTGGCGCTGTCGGGCGAAGCCGACCTGCGCTGCATCGTCTTGCGCGGCGCTGGTACCGAGGCTTTCGGCAGCGGCGCCGACATCGACGAATTCGAAACGATCCGCGCAAGCAAGGCGCAAGGCATTGCCTTCGGCAAGCATGGCCACCGCGCCATGCATGCGGTGCGCGACTGCCCGATCCCGACCGTCGCCGCAATTCGTGGCGTCTGCGTCGGCGGCGGCCTTGAGCTGGCCGCCGGCTGCGACTTCCGGATCACCAGCGACGACGGCCGCTTCGGCGTGCCCATCGCACGGCTGGGCGCGGTGCTGGCCTATCCCGAACTCGACGGCCTGGTGCGCCTGGCAGGCCCGCAAGTCGCTCTCGAGCTGCTGCTCGAAGGCCGGGTCATCGGCGCCGCGGAAGCCTATGCCAAAGGCATCGTGAACCGCGTCGTCCCGGCTGCGCAATACGACGATCAACTGAAGAAGGCGGTGGCCCGCATCGTCGCCGGCGCGCCGCTCTCCGCACGCTGGCACAAGAAGTTCGTGGCCCGGCTGCGGCAAGGCACGGCACTGACCGAGACCGAAGAGCACGAAGGCTACGCCTGCTACGACACCGAGGACTTCGTCGAAGGCTACAGAAGCTTCCTCGCCAAACAGCCCCCTCAATTCAAAGGAAAGTAATGAACAGACAAGCATTGGCGCCGCGGCGCAAAGGCCCGCTCGCCGGGCTGCGCGTGGTCGAACTCGCACACGTCATGGCCGGGCCGGTCGGCGGGCTCCTGCTGGCCGACATGGGTGCGGATGTCGTCAAGGTCGAGAAGCTGCCCGGCGGTGACGACACGCGCCGTACGGTGCCGCCGGAGATCAACGGCGAATCGGCGTCCTTCATGATCCTGAACCGCAACAAGCGCGGCGTGGCCGTCGACCTCAAGAGTGCAGAGGGCCGCGACTTGGTCAAGCGAATGATCGACAAGGCCGACATCGTGCTGGAGAACTATCGACCCGGCACGATGGAGAAGATGGGCCTTGCGTTCGACACGCTGCGTGAGACCAACCCGGGCCTCGTGTATTGCAAGATCACCGGCTTCGGCATTACCGGGCCTTATGCGCAGCGCGCTGGCTACGACCTCATCTCGCAAGGGATGTCGGGCTTGATGGGCCTGACCGGTGAAGGACCCGGCCGTCCGCCGGTAAAGGTCGGCGTGCCCGTCGGCGATGTGACCGCCGGCATCCTGGCCGCCACCGGCATCCTCGCCGCCTACATCGAACGCCTGCGCACCGGTGAAGGCCAGTATGTCGACACCTCGCTGCTAGAGGCCTCGCTGGTTCACACCTACTGGCCGGCGGCACTCGCTTTCGCCACCGGCGAATCGGCGGGACCGATGGGCTCCGCGCATCCGGTGGCCGCGCCATACCAGGCCTTTCCAACGTTGGACGGTTGGCTCAACATTGGTGCCATGAGCCAGAACTTGTGGGTCGGAACCTGCAGCGCACTGGGGCTGCCGGATATGGCGACTGACCCGCGCTTTGCCACTAACGGCGCACGCATGGCCAACCGCGAAGCGATGGTCGAGGCCATGTCGGCCGCAACGCGGACGCGCAATACTGACGATTGGGTGGCCATCTTCGAGATGGCCGGTGTGCCTGCCGGTCCGGTCAAGAACATGAAGCAGGTGTTGGACGATCCGCAAACACGTGCCCGCGACATGGTGATCCGTATTGACCATCCGGTGGCCGGTGAGGTCGACGCCCTTGGCCTGCCGATCAAGTTTTCGAACGGCAACGGCGTCACGCGCCGCGGTGCACCGCTGTATGGCCAGCACACCGCCGAAGTGATGCGCGAGCTCGGCTACGCGCAAGCCGACATTGAAAGGCTCGTCGAACTGGGTGCGGTGCATGTGCGCGCCGAGGAACAAACCGCAACCGCCACAGCCGAGACAACGCCATGAACTTCGAACGATTCATTTCCCGCCGCACGACCCTTGTCGGCGTCGCCGTATCCGCCTTGTTTGCGGTGACTGTACCGGCACATGCCGAATGGCCCGACAAGCCGATCCGTATCGTCGTGCCTTCGTCGCCTGGCGGCAGCGCGGACGCGGTTGCTCGGCTGGTCGGTGACCGGCTGTCCCGCACGTTGGGTCAACCCGTCGTTATCGACAACAAGGGAGGGGGAGGCGGCAACATCGCGACCGAGGCCGTGGCCAGAGCACCAGCCGATGGCTACACCTTGCTGCTCACAGGCAACAACCACACCATCAACGTGTCGCTGTTCACGAGGCCGCCTTACAAGCTGGACGACTTCACCGCCGTCCTCGAACTCACGCGAGGCCCGTCGGTCTTCGTGGCAGCCAACAACGCCCGGTTCAAGAACCTCGACGAGCTGATCAGGCAAGCCAAGGCTGCACCCGGCGACATCGCCTATGGCAGTCCGGGCATCGGGTTGCCCAGCCACATCGCGTTTGAACTGTTCCAGCGCGACACCGGCACCAGCTTCGCCCATGCGCCGTACAAAGGCTCCGGGCCCTCATTGGCGGATGCCGCCGGCGGGCAGATCCCGGTGGTCGCGGCTACGCTTGCCGCCGCAATGCCGTTGATCAAGGCTGGCAAGGTCCGACCGCTGGCGGTGACGTCGGCAGAGCGTTGGCCCAGCCTGCCCGACGTGCCGACGGTGGCCGAGGTCACGGGCACTTCCTATGCTCACCTGACCTGGCTCGGCATCTTTGCGCCGAGAGGAACCCAGCAATCCGTCATCGCCAAGCTGAATGAAGCGATCAACAAGTCGTTGAAAGATGCGGAATTCAAGGCCAACCTGGAGGCGCTCGGCACCAATCCGGTGGGCGGCACGGCGGCCAGCTTCCAGAAGTTGATCGACGCCGAGTTCGTGACCTCGCGGGCGTTGATCCAGAGCGCCAAGCTGCGCGCGGATTGAAGGTGTTTTCGCCTGCCAACGCGCTGGCGCGCGCCGCCAGCATCGAAGACCTGCGTTCCATCGCACGCCGCAAGCTGCCGCGCATGTTCGACTACATCGACGGCGCCGCGGGTGACGAATCGACCGCAAGGCGCAACCGCAGTGGCTTCGAGCGATTCCTGCTTCGGCCCGAGATCCTGGTCGACCTGTCGACGCGAAGCCTGGCCACTACGCTGTTCGGCCAGCCAGTCGCGATGCCGCTGGTGATCGGCCCCACCGGCATGAACGGTGCCTACTGGCCCGAGGGCGACCTGTGCCTAGCACGCGCTGCCAAGGCAGAAAAGATTCCGTTCGTGATGAGCATCGCCGCCACCGTGAGGCTGGCGACGCTGGTCGATGCAGCCGGGCCGCTGCGCTGGTTCCAGCTCTACATGCTGCGCGACCGCGGCTTGGCCAAGGCCTTGCTCGATCGCGTGCACGCCTCGGGCTTCGACGTGCTGCAACTCACCGTCGACACGGCGGTCACCGGACGGCGTAACCGCGACGTGCGCAATGGCTTCACGCTGCCGTTTCGGTGGACCGCGCGCAAGCTGGCCGACACCGCTCGTCGACCCGCTTGGGCGCTCCAGATGTTGCGCACGGGTTCACCCACGCTCCAGCTTTTCGCGGAAGTCGTCGGCAAGGTGCCGCCGGGCGCCACCATCACCGAGGTCGTGCAACGCCAGATCAGCGACGCCTTCACATGGCGCGACCTCGATTGGCTCCGCGGGCACTGGAAGGGCAAGCTGGTCCTCAAGGGGGTGTCGGATTCCGCACATATCGATCGGGCGTGCGCGACCGGCATGGACGGCGTGGTGGTGTCGAACCATGGCGGCCGCCAACTCGATGGATCGGGCTCCACCATCGAACAGTTGCCGCGAATCGCAGAAGCGGCCGCTGGCCGCCTGACTGTCTTGATCGACAGCGGCTTTCGCCACGGCGCGGATATTGCCAAGGCCCTGGCGCTCGGCGCCGATGCAGTGCAATTGGGCCGACCGACGCTCTACGGGTTGGCAGCAGCCGGGCAGTCCGGGGTTCAGCACGCGCTGCATATCCTCGGCGCTGAACTGGAAGTGGCGATGGCACTGAGCGGGGCCACGGGCGTCGCGCAACTTCGCGGCCGCGCGGAGATTGACCGCAACTGATGAGGAGAGAGCTGCTGTTGCAACTCACGGCCACCGCAACAGGAGGTCGCTTGAGTTGCCACTAGCGCGAAGCGCCTTCAGCCTGCTTCAATCCCGCAGTCGCAGACGACCGCAATGCGGGCGTGAACGGACATTCGGCATCTCAACACCAACGACAGGTGATGTGGCCGCTAGCCGCTACCTGAAGGGTCGGTCAGGCCAGAACTCCCCCGCGTCTACCTCGCGGCGGTCTCCAGCCAATCCAGCGCCTTCACGTCGTCGGAAAAGGGGAAATGCCGCACTTCGGCCGACGTAAAGTGCGTGCCGAGCAGTTGCGCCATACCGGCAAAGTAGCTGTCCGTCACGATTGCTATGCGTTCGACCTCCTTGTGGTGGTCGCGGACAAAGTGCATGTGCGCGATAAAGCCGCCGAAGTTCTCCCATCCAGGAAAGCCCTTTGAATGAATCAATACGCCTCTGAGCTTGGCGTGGTCGGAGAGATAGCCATTGACAGCAGCGCTGAGACCGCCGAAATCCTCTTTGTTCAGCGGAGCGCCAGGTTTGAGCACCAATATGCCTTCGGGCTGCTTTATCGAGTATTCGAGCATGTGATTCTCCGTTTGGGTGCTTCCACAATAGGCTATCCGGGCCGACCATGCTGCTTCCTGGGACACACAAGTAAGCCGCTGATGACGCGGCTTGCGGGCGAAGGTTCGAGGTGTGATGTTGGCTTCTCGAGCAGGCGGTTGGCGCGAATGTCCGCAGTTGGTCGGCCGGTAGCCGGTCGTCGCATAGGAGCTTGGGCCCAAAGCGGTGTTCGATGATCTGTCTCGGGGCGACTATGGACATCAGCACTATGCCGAGTGGAAGGACCTCCCGGCCACAAGCAAGGTCTGAGCGCGCAATTTCGAACGGTTGTCAAAGAGGCTGGCTTGCGCAAAACGCAGGTCGCCGCGCTCTTCCATGCGACGGCACGTGACAGGGCAGGAAAGTCAGCCACAGAGGGCGTAGAGGGCGAACGCGAACTGCTCCCGCCGGATGCTTCCGGGCCAATGGGGAACACATCCAGATCGACCCTGATCACTCAGACATTCACTACTCCGCCTAGACCCAGCTGTTCCCGTAGCGCGCGTCGGCACGCGATCCCTCCTCGTCGATCCGCGGGTCGCGGGTCGGGCGCGAAGGCGCGGTGCGGCGCCGAATTCCGGCATCGGAGGTGGGCCCTCCGGCGTCGGATTTCCGACAACGGAAATCCCCCCCGGCCAACGACTTTAGGGGCCCCGCCCACGACTCCTGCTGCCACAATCGGCTTTCGTGGCGCTAGAACTGAGCCGTGGTGACGCATGACTGGTTCTGGCCGGATTCTGTCTCCGCTGAGCATATCTCCCCAGTGGCACCGCACACAAAGTCGCGTACGCGCCCCGGATTCATTGCCCTTGAATCCGTGCTGCTCGGAAGCGGTCGCCGCTCAGGACGAGGCAGGCCGGGCGACCGGTTGTGGCCCGAATCAAGTCACAGAAAAAACCCCTGAAAGGCTTCGTGAACTCCGCTCCACGTTTCGATTTCGCTTTGTGGAGCGACGCGTGGATAATGCGAGATGACTCCCCCATCCTCTGCTTTCCTCGCCCCGGACCATCTCGCCGTTCTTCGCGCAGTTGCCCGCATGGACCTGTCTCTCGGCATCGCCATCGGCCAGTGCCTGGGCCGATCGGTTTCCGAAGATCTGGCGGCACTGCGCGCACAGGGCTACGTCCGGGAAGTTTCCAGCCCCCGACACGACGGGAC